>JAGWBK010000048.1 GCA_021295915.1 Dehalococcoidia bacterium | reverse complement strand
CCTGATGACCGAAGACATCGAAATCGAGGGTGTCCTGGAAACGCTGGACGTACTCGCAGGTGAGTACAGGATGGGCATAGTCACCACCTCCAAACCGCCTGACTTCGCCCTGATACACGAGAGGCGATCCATCCTGGATCATATGGAGTTCTATTTGACTCGGGAAGACTACGAGCGAGCCAAACCACATCCTGAGCCCTACTTGAGAGGACTCGAACGCTTTGGCGCTACTGCCGCTGAAACGGTGGCTATTGAAGACTCGGCGAGAGGGTTGAAGTCGGCAATAGCGGCCGGTATTGACTGCATCGTGGTTGCAAACGAGTTCACTGCGGCTCACGATCTGTCCAAAGTAACTGCCAAGGTCGCTACGTTCAGGGAACTGCCATCTGCCATAAAGGACTTAACAAGTTAAGCCAGGAGCCTACGCCAGCATCCGTGAGAGAGTGGTCATGAAGAATAAACTCGCCTCTCGGTTCAGGAACAATCGTGCGGCGTAAACCGACTCTAAAGAAGGCTTCCTTCGATATGGGAGAAGCTGACAGAGGTACAGAGGTCACATCGCGGATCGTGATAGAAACTCTCGTGTTAACTCGAAGCGCACGTCAGCAGCTACCCAAAGTTCTTCAGCGTGAGTAGATCGCCTTTCGCTAGTACGACCGGGGCCGTGGAAGAGCCAAACTGCGATTCCTTCCTGTTTGGCGACCTCGACGGCTGGGATGAAGTCACTATCCCCTGCAATCAACACCGCATGAGTGATCTGCCTCTTGCTGCTGAGTAGAGCAAAGTCGAGCCCCAGCATTAAGTCAACACGTTTCTGTTGGAACATAGGCCTTCCACTTTGATCGTAGCCGCGAAGTGCCAGCCGACCCTCTCTTACCTGAAAACGTTCAATTCGTCTCAATACTTGGAAGAAGCTACGTTTGCGTGCAAACCTCTCACTTTCCTCCTGCGTAGCTGGATCACCCTGGTATGGGAGACTGTCGTAGTAGTACGTCCGCAACAGGTCGAGGGTGCCAGACGTCCTATCGGTGACAATGTTCAGGATCTCATCAACGAACTTGGCAAAGTGGACCCTGACGCCAAGTTGACGCGAGATTTGCTCGAAATACCCACCGTCAATGTAGATCGCCAATCTAGCCATGTCATTCCTTTGGTAGAACCCAGACGAACAGAGAGCCGAAGAAATCACGCTTCGGCTCTCATGCATTCTAACCTGACATGCCATCGGGCTTTGCCCGGCCACCTATTGGCGTAATTGCCTATGGTTGAGGGACGGGCTCCGCACTTGAGGGGACGCCAGGGGGTATGTTGCATACAGTATTAGCACGGTCTTTCATGGGTGTCAATGGAATTTCCGCGTGGGAACCTGTCTCATATTAGTAGGCAGTGTCAACGAAAGCTGCCCCACCAACCCCTGGATTCCGGCTTTCGCCGGAATGACGAACGATACTCCACCCGTCGTTCTGGTACAGTCTCCCTCTTGCGCACACAACACAGTGGAGTCAATACGCTCATAAGCACCGTCGCTGACGCCCACTACCGCATATGCCACCCCGAACGAGACGATCGCGGGCGTGTAATATACTGGGCGAACGTTGAAGGAGAAGGAGCATCCGAATGACCATGACACCGGGGACTGAACTTATAGAACTGGAAACGGGCGTATTTGCACGGCTGCATCAGGGTCTTACCAACGCAGGCATCATCATCGGCGATGACGGTGTGCTGGTGATCGACTCGCTGCGCGTTCCCTCGTTCGCGCGGGACCTGATTCAGGACGTCAAACACATCACCGACAAGCCGATTCAGTACGTTGTGGACACCCACTCGCACTGGGACCACTCGTGGGGCAACGAGGAGTTTCCTGACGCCACGATCATCGGGCACGAGAACTGCTACAACGAGATGGTGGACGTCGAGTGGAACAGGCAGTGGCGTGAGAGTGTGATGAGCTCAGGCGACTCCTGGTCCGAAGAGGCAGGGCTGGTGAACATCACGCCTCCCAATCTCACGTTCGAGACCAGCATGAGGCTCTACTTCGGCGGGAGGGAGCTGCATCTCAGGTACCTGGGGAAGGCACATACGAGCGGCGACGTCCACATACACCTTCCGGACGACGGCATCGTTTTCTGCGGTGACGTCGCGCAGGACGGCGGTGTCCCCTATCTGGGCGATAGCTACCCGGATGAGTGGCCCGACACGGACGACCGGCTGGTCGGTCTGCCTATCGAGCGATTCATGTCCGGACACGGCCCGGTCGGAGAGCACTCTGCGCTGGAGGAGGCGAGGGACTTCATCAATGACCTCTTCGGCAGTCTCAGGACCGCGATCAGTGAGGGCAGGAACGCCCAGGATGCGGCGTCTTCGGTGGTTGCCGCGCTCACTCCCCGCTACGGAGGCTGGCGCAGCTTCGAGCGCCTCGAGGAGACCCTTCCGGACGTGTACCAAAAGATGGCCTGAGGCGGGGCCACGACAGGGGACCGCCGCTACGAAAGCATAGGCTACCTCTAAGCAAGGACTCTTCGTTTTCGAGTATCAGATGAGCAGCTCGTTCGTGGTGAGCCGTTCGTCCAGTTCACGAGACCTTATCGAACCATGAACGAGCGGCCCTTCGACAAGCTCAGGGTGAACGAGAGTATGAACGATGGGGCGAAAACGAAAAGACCCTATGCCCCTAAGCGCGCGATTTGAGCATACTCTCAAGTCGCAATACAATGGGGACGAAGCCCCTTCGTTTCGCACGCAGCCATCTCAGCAAGGAGGGTACCCGCCATGCCTGACCAGGACATCGCGTTGCTAGCACACCTTATGCGCCGCGCCGGGTTTGGGGCGACGCCCGATGAACTCGATCGCTACGCCGACATGGGATACGAGGCGTCTGTCGAGGAACTGCTGCATCCTGAGAACATGCCGCCCGCGCTTGAGGACGAAGACCTCATCCGACGCTACCACGTCGACGAGAACGGCCTGCTGATCGTGGATAGCTGCCAGGCGTACCTCGTCTACCGCATGATCAACACGCGCCGCCCGCTCGAAGAGAAGCTCGCCCTATTCTGGCACAGCATTTTCGCCACGGGCTACACCAAGCTCAACCAGCCCAAGTCGATTCTGAACCAGATAGAGATGTTCCGCAGGAACGGGCTCGGAAGCTTCCGGGAGCTGCTGGTCGAGGTCTCCAGAGACCCTGCGATGATCTTCTGGCTCGACAACAAGGACAACCACAAAGACGCCGTGAACGAGAACTACGGCCGGGAGATCCTGGAGCTGTTCTCGATGGGCGTCGGCAACTACACCGAGGACGACGTAAGGCAGTGCTCGCGAGCGTTCACCGGCTGGACCATCCGCAACGCCACACACCACACGGTGCGAGCTTCGGTGGACTCTGTGTGGCCATACGGCCGCCTCGACTGGCAGTACGAGTACCGTGACGACGACCACGACGAGGGTGAGAAGACGTTCCTGGGGCACCAGGGCGAGTTCGACGGCGAGGACGTCATCGACATCATCTGCGAGCAGACTGCGACTGCGCGGTTCATATCGCGTCATCTTTACAACTTCTTCGTCGCCGACGAGGCGCAGGTGCCCGCGTGGGAGACCGTGCCGCCTCGTGACCCTGCCGCGATCGACACGCTGGTCGACAGCTACTTCGCGAGCGGCGGAGAGATTCGCGCCATGCTGCGCACCCTTTTCAACTCCGACTTCTTCAAGAGCGCCAGGTTCGAGAAGGTGAAGAGCCCAGCGGAGATGGTAGCCGGGGCCGCGCGGCAGTCCGGCGGCTTCGCGTTCCCCGAGGTCGAGGACATTCAGCTTGCGCTCCAGACCGGCAGCATGGGCCAGATGCTGGTCGATCCGCCGAGCGTGGAGGGCTGGCACAGCGGTCGGGAATGGGTCACCACCGCGAGTCTCGTCAACCGCGTCAACTTCGCGGTGCAGCAGTTCACCGACGACACAAAGCCAGGAGTCAGGTCCATCGTCGAGCGCGTCCAGGCTCGCGGACCGGGACTCACACCTGATCAGATGGTGGACAGCTGCCTGGAGTTCATGGGGTCGATGAGCGTCTCGCCAAGCACACGCCAGGAGCTCGTCAAGCACGCGGCGAATGCCAACGACGACGGCGAATCGTCCGAGAGCGTAATGGAGCTACTGCAGCTCATAGTCGCGACCCGCGAATACCAGATGGCATGAGGCTCGGAGGCACGCCATGGTCACCACGGACCAACTCTACAGCTACAGCCACACCATAGGCCTGTACTCGTTACAGGGACGTGGGTTCAACAACCCGGTCGACATGACCTTCGGCAAAGACGGCGTATTGTACGTGCTCAACCGGGCCGGGCCCGAGGTCTCGTCAAGGCTGGCCTATAAGCGCGTCACCATGTGCAGGGCGAACGAGGAGTACCTGGGCGAGTTCAGCACCGGCGGCGTGGAGGACGGCCAGATGATGTGGCCGTCGTCGATCGCCACAGACCGTGACGGCAACGTGTACGTATCCGACGAGGCGCTGCAGCGAATCACGATCTTCGACAGCCGCGGGCAGTACCTGGGTAAGTGGGGCACCAGGGGCCGTGGGGACGGCGAGTTCAACCGTCCCTCGGGCATAGCCTTCGACGCCGACGACAACCTGCTTGTCTCCGACAGCCTCAACTGCCGGGTGCAGCGCTACACTCGCGAGGGGCGCTTCCTGGAGTCGTGGGGACGTCCAGGACAGGCGGACGGCGAGTTCAACCTGCCCTGGGGCATACACGTCGACGCCGATGGGGACGTGCTCGTGTCAGACTGGCGCAACGACCGCGTGCAGCGCTTCGACGCCGGGGGACGGCATATGGCCACCTACGGCACGCCGGGCGACGGTGACGGTGAGTTCAACCGTCCGGCGGGGGTCACCACGGACTCCGAAGGGAACATACTTATCGCCGACTGGGGCAACGAGCGCGTGCAGGTGCTGCGTCCAGACGGGAGCTTTCTTGCCAAGATGCGCGGCGAGTCTGGCATATCCAAGTGGGGCTACGAGTACTACGACGCCAACGCCAATGAGCTGCGCGAGCGTCTACAGTCGGACATGGAGCCGGAGCTTGGGCCCATGGCGCAGGGCAGCTCGCGGGAGGAGTCGGCCAACATCGAAAAGCTGTTCTGGGGTCCGACCTCGGTGAAGGTGGACGACGAGGGCAGGCTGTTCGTGGTGGAAAGCTGCCGGTTCCGCGTACAGGTGTACCAGCGCTCGTAGACGGGTATTACGGCCTTCAGTCCAGTGTTGCGCCCAACTGCCCCGCAGGTAGAACATAGGCCGCACCAGTCCAGCCGGGTCAAGTCCGGGGCAGGCTCTAACCTTCTCCCGCCAGGGGAGAAGGGACATTTGAGACAGCCTCAAGGTTGTACCTGCAAAGGGAGGCCAACATGTCCACCTATCGCGCTGCGATCATCGGCCTTGGCCGCATGGGGAGCACCTTCGACGACGAGATCACCCGTGGAGGGTCGCTGTACCTGCACTACTGCCACGCTCCGGCCTACACACATTCGCAGAGGGTGGAACTTGTCGCTGGCGCAGACATCCACGACGAGCAGCGATCGATATTCGGAGAGCGATGGGGACTCACCGACGATCACCTCTACTCGGACTTCGAGGAGATGCTCGACAGAGAGAAGCCGGACATCGTTTCGATCTGCACGACCGCGCGAGTCCGCCCCGACATCGTCCAGAGAGTCGCAAAGGCCGGTGTGAAGGCGATATGGGCCGAGAAGCCCCTGGCAGTCAGTCTCTCGGAGGCTGACGCGATCGTGCGCGTTTGCCATGATGAGGGAGTGTCGCTGGCCGTGAACTGTGCCAGGCGATGGAATCCCATGTACAGCGAGGCGCGGAGAATCATTCAGGAAGGCCACCTGGGAAACGTGCTGCAGATCACGGCCCACGCCGCCTGTACCCTGTCCCATAACGGCGTCCACCTACTGGACACGATCAGATTCCTGGCGGGAGGCGATGTGCAGTGGGTACTCGGCGAGATGGAATCCAATGAGGCTGCCGGCTCCGACGATGACATAATGGGCAACGGCTACCTGGCGTTCGACAACGGCGCACGCGCCTTCGTAAGAAGCATGGAGTCGGGCGGAGCCGAGTGGGACTTCGATGTCATAGGCGAGCACGGCAGGATCCGCACGCCTGACGACGCACAGTCCTGGGAGCTCACCAGCTTTGTTGACGAGCCGTTCCCACGTGTGGCGCCCAAGAGACCGGGGGCGATAGATCGCAAGAATCCGATCAGGCACCAGTTCCCGTTGCCCACCCACATACAGGGGATGGGACTGACCATAATCGACGACATCCTCTCGTCGATCGAGAACGGACACCATCCAAAGTGCTCAGGTGAGGACGCGCTCAAGGGCCTCGAGATCGCCATCGCGATGCGAGAGTCGCACCGGCGCGGCTTCGTCCGCGTGGACCTGCCCCTCGAGGATCGCAGCCTGAAGATGGTGTCTGTCGAGACCGTGGACGACGACGTGCCAGCCCGTGTTCGGCGGGAGAGGGCAGACGCGCCGGTCTGACCACATATACCCGCTCTCTCAGGAATAGGGTTCTGACAGGGGTAGGGGTAGGTATCCGCAAATCGTCACTCCGGCGAAAGCGGAAATTCAGGGGACGGGGGTGTACTTCGACAGGCTCAGAGCCTGCCCCGGACGTGATCCGGGGACGAACGAATATCAGTTGATCTACCCCTGGGAGAGGACTGGGGAGAGGGTGAAAGCAATGAAGAGGTACCGGGTAGCAATCGTCGGGCTTGGCCGGATCGGAAGCACTCTCGACGAGTCCATAGCCAACGCGTGCGCCGCTTCGGAAAGGCTGGAGCTTGTGGCTGGCGCCGACATCCTTCCTGATAGGCGCGATGCCTTCGGGGAGACGTGGGGCATCGACGGCGTCTACGAAGACTACAGGGAGATGATCGCCAGGGAAAGCCCCGACATGTCGCGGTCTGTACGACAGCCTCCGGACTGCCCAAGCCTGTCGAAAAGGCGCCCAACAGGGACTTCCGGGAGGACTCCCACGCCGAAGTCGCGACTCACGCCGCCAACGCCGGCGTGCCCATGCTCTACGTCGAGAAGGTCATCGCAAGCTCAGCAACTGCCGCTGACGGCATCCTGGAAGCGTGCAGGGCCAACGGCACCATCGTCAACACCGGCGTTCTCATGCGATTCGACGACCGGTTCGGCATCGTGAAGGACGCCATAGCGAGGGGTGACATCGGGGAGCCGACACACGCGGTTGCCTACACCCGAATCAGCAGCCTGATGCACATGCAGATCCACTCGATGGACATGCTGTCGTACCTGATGGGCGACCCGGGCATCGTCTCCGTGCGCGGAGAGCTTCTTCCGCGCAACCTGGAGATCAGGGACAACCGGCTGGACGAAGACCCGGACTCCGCCTACCACATACGCTTCGCAAACGGCGTCGAGGCGTGGTCAGTTCCGGCGGGTCCCCGTGACTTCGAGATCATCGGCACCGAGGGGTCCATCAGGTCACTGAACCAGGGCGCAGGCGCGATCTACAGGGAGCCTGAGTCTGTGGACCCGAGCCAGATGACATCTGGACATATCAAATTCCTCGAGATTCCAACGATCGAAAACCCTACGAAGCAGTCAACCTTCACCTGTATCGAAGACCTCGTAGACGCGTACGAGAGCGGACGGGCTCCGCGTGGCGGTCCGATCGGGGTTGCCCACAACCTCACCGAAGCGTGTCTAGCGGTGGCCGAGAGCCACCGTCAGGGCGGCGCGTGGGTGGACCTGCCAATGTCGAACAGGAGCATGTACGTCTTCCACGTTTAGGCGTTTTCTTTGTCCCGTTACTCAAAGCCGGAATGCATTGTTCACGGAAGGATCAGGAAATGCCCGAAGACTCCCACAAAGCTGAACTGTTGGAACAGGCTAAGGCGCACCTGTTCCGATCCTCGAAGGACTTCGGGGAGCCCATCATCGCTCACGGACGGGGCGCAACCGTGGTCGACACAGATGAGAAGGAGTATTTCGACTTCGGCTCGGGTCAGATGGCCGCCAGCATCGGGCACAACCATCCGGCCATCACCGAGGCCCTGAGGCGGAGCTCCGATCGCATCCTCCACCTCAATACCAACTTCGTCAGCGAAGAGGTGGTCGGGTTGATGCAGGGATACCACGGTCACACGGGCGGGGCAATGAGCGTCACCTTCTCCAACCGGAGAGGCGGGTACGGCCCCTGGGTGCCGGGCGGTATCGCCATACCCACGCCCTACTGCTATCGATGTCCCCTAAACCTGACCTTCCCGTCCTGCGACTACGCCTGCGCGAGGCTCGGGTTCGACATGGTGGAGGCCCAGTCCACAGGGTCCCTGGCTGCCTTCATCGCCGAACCCATCCTCAGCGCGGCGGGTATCCTCGAGCCTCCGCCAGGTTACTTCCCGCTGGTGAAGCAGATGTGCGAGGAGCGCGGGATGCTGTTCATCCTGGACGAGGCGCAGACGGGCATGGGAAGAGTGGGGGCCACATTCGCCTTCGAGCAGGACGACTTCGTACCGGACATCCTGGCGCTGTCAAAGACACTCGGAGCGGGGCTTCCCCTGTCGGCGATGATCACTTCCAAGGAGATAGAGGAGACTTGCCACGACAAGGGAATGGCCTTCATATCGTCACACCAGAATGATCCGTTCGCGGCGGCGGTAGGGCTCGCGGTGATAGAGGTGCTGGTGACAGAGGGGCTGGCAGACGAGGCGAGGGCCAAGGGTCAGTACCTGAAGGATGCGTACATGAGTATGAAAGAGGACCACCCGATCATCGGGGACGTGCGGGGACGCGGACTGCTGCTCGGCATGGAACTGGTCAAGGACCCGGAGACAAAGGAGCCGGCCGGAGAGGAGACACAGAAGCTCACCAAGAAGTGCCTGGAGAACGGCCTCATCCTACAGCAGGCGTCCTACGCCTCAAGCGCCAACGTCTGGCGCATAGCACCCCCAATGACGGCAACCTACGAAGAGCTGGACCGCGGGGTGGAGATACTGGACAGGTCGATGACGGAGCTGGGGATGTAGGGTGTAGGTGGAATGTATATATGAGCGACGAGGAGTGTGCTGCGATATCCGACGTCCCAGTGGTATCGGGTCACAACCTCCTCGACCTTACGGCAACTCACTCTGCATGCTGGGTTTAGTCCACATAGTTAGCCGGATCCATATTGAGAGCCTTAGGCCTCTTAAGGCATAATATGCCTTATGGAGTTCAGACATCGGGGGCTGAGGCGACTAGCGGAGCACGACGATCCGAGTCGACTACCTCCGGAGTTACTTGGTCGTATCAGGCGAATCCTGGCGCAACTCGCGGCCGCACGCTCCTCTCGGGATATGGACTTACCCGGTGCGCGTCTACACCCTTTAACAGGTGATCGTACCGGTCAATGGAGTGTTCGAGTAACTAGCAACTGGCGAATAGTCTTCCGATTTGAGGAAGGTGTGGCAGTAGATGTGGACCTGGTTGACTATCATTGAAGGAGGCCCCCCATGATTAACCCACCACACCCGGGGGAGAGCGTACGGGAGTGCATAGACGAGGTCGGCATGACGGTGAAGGAGTGCGCCATGCGAATCGGGGTTACTCCGAACAACATGTACAGGCTCGTGAACGGACGCATTGGGATCTCTCCGAAGGTTGCCCTGGGCCTTGAGAGCTTGGGTTGGAGCAACGCGGAGTTCTGGATGCGACTACAGGCCCAGTACGACTTGGCACAGCTTCGTCTGCAGAACTCGCCGAGTGAAGCAGACATCGCTGCAGTTGAATCCTAGCTAGGGAAGTATCTTCATCCGCCGGCGATGTCTATCTTCATCAGAAATAGTCCCATCGAGGACCTGTAACAGCGAGATATAGGAGGAGTTGCAACCATGGCATCTACTGTCTTTAGAACGATCGTGGCGGGGGACCCGGCCCCGGACTTTGAGCTGCCTTCTCTGGCAGGTGACTGGGGCAGGAAGGTCGTCCTGTTCATGTGGGCGTCCTGGTGAGGATGCAGGGAGCAGCTGCCAGGCTGGCAGCGGTTTAGTGAAGAGAACAGGGGACGCGGTGTCGAGATCCTGTCGGTAGCAATCGATGCGCAGTCGTCAGACAAGCCGCGACACTACGTTGAAGAGGCCGGCACCACGTTCACGACTGTCGTCGACCAGGAGAACGTACTGAGCGACCTCTACGGCTTCAGGGCCATTCCGAACGGGTTCCTGATCGACGAAGATGGAATCGTGCACTTCAGTGCGCTCGGCGGGTTCGACATCCGGCGGAGCGAGACGGCTGAGGTCCTGGAACGCTGGCTCTCGGGTCAGGGTGAGGCACCAGTCGGAGAAGAGTCGACGGACGTGGACTCCGGGCACTCGGAGGCCAACGCGATCTTCCGCGAGGGACTGGAACTCTTCAACGCCGGCAGCACTGACGAGGCGCTGGCGCGCTGGCGACAGGGACTTGAGCTCGACCCAGACAACTACCTCATCCGCAAGCAGATCTGGGCCGTGGAGAACCCGGAGAGGTTCTACGAAGGCGACGTCGACTACACCTGGCAGCAGGAGCAGCTTGCGAGAGGGCTTTAGTCTGCGATCCCGCTGACGGAGATTCGTGCACAACTCCGTCATTCCGGCGAAGGCCGGAATCCAGGAGGGTGAGGGAATTTACAGGGGTAGATAAACCGACAGTTCGTTCGTTGGCTCTGAGCTTGTCGAAGGACACCCCCAGCCCCTGGATTCCCGCTTCCGCGGGAATGACGGTTTGTGAATACCTACCCCTATCAGCCGTGAGGGAGAGGGGGTTGTACAAAGGTCTCCTGACGCGGCTAGTCGGCTAGCCCCCTCTCATGGGTCGGAAGAACTCGCGGATGTCTTCGGCGAGGATCTGGGGCTCCTCCAGGGCGGCGAAGTGGCCGCCTCGTGGCATCGGCGTCCAGCGCTGCAGGTTGTATGAGCGCTCGCCCCACTCTCTCGGAGGACGACTGAGCTCGAACGGGAACGCAGCCACTCCCGTCTGGGCCTGTATCTTCTCGTCGCGCTCCATGGTCCACGTGTGTCTCTGGTTCTCCTTGTACATCCTCGTGGACGAGCCAATGGTTGCGGTGGCCCAGTAGATGGTGATGGTGGTCAGCAACTCGTCCTTGGTGAAGCGACTTTCGACGTCGCCATCGCAGTCGCTCCAGGTGCGGTACTTCTCCACTATCCAGGCGGCGAGACCCACAGGAGAGTCGTTCAGACCGTAGGAGAGGGTCTGCGGCTTTGTGCCCTGCATGTGCGCGTAGGCTCCCTCATTCTGCTGCCACTCCTCGCGCTGGCGCATGTGGGCACTCTCGGCGTCTGTCAGCGGTGCAACGCCTTCGCCGAGGTAGGGCATTGGCCTCGTGATCGCTGTGAGGTGTATGCCGATCATGCTGTCGGCGTGACCGTATCCCAGGTTCGCGGTTACACCGGCACCGATATCTCCGCCGTGCGCGGCGAATCGCGGGTAGCCGAGCACCTGCGTCATCAGATCTACCCAGAGCGCGGCTGTCCTGGCGACCTCGATGCCGGGCTCGGTGGGATGGTCCGAGAATCCGAAACCGGGCAGCGACGGCGCGACCACGTCGAACGAGTCTCCGGCATCGCCGCCGTGCGATGCCGGATCGACAAGCAGCGGGATGAGCTTGTACATCTCGAAGAACGTCCCGGGCCAGCCGTGGGTGATGACGAGCGGCATCGGGTCGGGACCCTGTCCTCGCTCGTGAACGAAGTGTATCCCCAGGTCTCCGACTGTCGCCTTGTAGTTGCTGAATGAGTTGATCAGGCGCTCCTGGGCCCGCCAGTCGAAGTCGTTGAGCCAGTAGTCGACCAGCTCCTTTATGTAGTCGACCGTGGAGCCGTAGTCCCACCCCACGCCGTCAAGCTCGTCCGGCCAGCGCGTGGCGCTGAGACGCCTGCGCAGGTCTTCGAGTACGTCGTCGCTGATGTTTACGTTGAATGGTTCAGGCTGCATCTTCTCTCCCTTTCTTTCATCCCCCGCGAATACCGAATTGAACTTCCATAGACCGCAGTCTAATACAGACTTAACTTTATATTTAAAGCTATTAACAATAAATCGCTGTTAATCTCATGTGAGATGCCGAAAGGAGGCATCATGACAGCCACAGACACAACAGCCAGCATTTGGAAGCCTCTGATATTCGGCATAGGAATCGCCATGGCGTTTGTGGCGGTCTGCGCGATTCTAATGGCCATTACCTGGACCGCGCTCATCGCTTCCCAAGACAACCTTGTTTTCGCAGAGTCGCGGTCTGCAAGTCAACAGGGCTCCCAGGTTTCGAGCATAGACGTCGAGGATGCCGCATCCGGTCCCGGCGGCGAAGATGCAGTGCCCGATCCGTCACGCGCATACCCGGCGACAGTCACGGACCAGAATGGGATCGCTGTCTGGCTCACCAGGATGGCAATGGGACTGAGCTCCGACTCGGCAGTCTCCTATCTTGCCTACGCGTATTCCCTCGCACCTCCAAACCAGATGTCGACGACACCAACCTGGGCCGTCCCGGAGTGATTTCCAGACCTTCGCATAGTCCCCTCTCCCTCAGGGAGAGGGTTAGGGTGAGGGTGAGAAGCCTTGATCGCCAGCAACTGGTCATTGCTAACACACCTCTGGATTCCGGCCCCGTATCGTGGTACGGGGTGACGTTCCTTCGCCGGAACGACGAAGTCATGCAAAGGTCTCTGATTTTGACCCGGTTTGACACTCGTTCTGCCCACGGTGATAATCGCGAGGACTTCATCTGGGGAGCGAGGGGTTGGCAAAGAGTGCGGACGTAGTTGTCATAGGGGCCGGTGTGGTCGGGTGCTCGGTAGCCTACTACCTGGCCCGTGAGGGCGTCAGCGTGACCGTCCTCGAGCGGGAGGCCATCGGCAGCGGGGCTTCCGCTCATGCCACCGGCTCCCTCAGCCTGCTGGGCGCAGAGTTCACGCCTGGCCCATCCTTCCAGCTAGCCCGTGCCTCATTCTCCGAGTTCGAGCAGATCGTCCCGGAGCTGGAGTCCGCCACTGGCATGGACCTGCTCTACCAGCGTCGTCCCTCCCTCCGGCTGGCCCTGGACGATGAAGAGGCCGACCTGATCAAGGGCATGATGGTCTGGCAGGAGCCGCACGTGAAGATGCGCTGGATCGACACCCAGGAAGTGCACTCGATCGAGCCGCGCCTCTCCCCTTCTGTCGTCGGCGCCGTGTACGAGGACGAGACGGCTCAGCTGGACAGCTACCGTCTCAACCTGGCCCTTGGCGGCGGTGCCGAGCTAAAGGGCGCCGACATCATCTACCGTGAGGTGACCGGTCTTGTCACGAGCGGGTCCACGGTTTCCGGCGTCAGGACCGCCTCCGCGGACATACACTGCGACACTGTGGTAATCGCCGCAGGCACCTGGAGTCGGGCGTTCACTCCCTGGTTGGGCTTCCCAGTTCCCGTCCGACCGCTGAAGGGAGAGCGCCTGCTGCTCAGCTATCCCGGCGATCCCCTTCCGGTGCTGATCAGCTCGCCGAAGCGAGGTCACATGATCAGCCGGATGGACGGATTCACCAGCGTCGGCAGCACCGGCGGCCGGGACTACGACCAGAGACTTCTCTTCGCGGGCGAGGAGTTCGACCGTCAGCCCACGGCGAGCGCCCGGATGGAACTACTGCAGCGCGCCATCGATGTCCTGCCCGACCTGGAGCGTGCCGAGCTGGTGCAGCAGCTTGCCGGTTCGCGGCCCCTGAGTCCGGACGGCAACCCCATCATCGGCCCGGTCCCCGGCTGGGAGGGCGTCCTGCTGGCCACCGGACACACGACCAAGGGCATCCACCTGGGGCCCATCACCGGGCTGGTAATCGCAGACTACGTCTGTCGTGGCTCGACGCAGGTCGTCTCCGACATGGCTGAGTTCCTGCCCAACCGCTTCGCAGACTTCGCCGATGCTGATTTCCTGCCGGCGGCGCAGGCGGTGGAGGAGTAGGGTTGCGGGCTGTTGCAGCCGGGCTGTTGAGGAAACTTGAGCAGCGACTCCCATATACGTATACTGCTATCTAGTATCCGTATGAAATAACTGAGAGTGCAGGATCAAGATGAAGCAGAAACTCACCATCACCGTGGACGCGGAACTGATCCCCGTGGCCAAGCGATACGCTCGTTCCAAGGGCGTTTCGCTTTCTTCGCTGATCGAGAAATCGCTCAGGGAAATATCGGGAGAGAACAGGCCAACCTTCGCCTCACGATGGCGTGGCAAGTTCCAGGCAGCGGACCGTGAGGACGATCCACGATACGACGCGCTGGCCAGAAAGTACCTTCAGTGATACTGCTGGACACGGACGTTCTCGTGGACATCGCACTCGACAGGCACCCACACTCTGAAGCGGCTTCAGAGCTTATGGACCGGATCGAAAACGGCGCGGAGGCCGCATACATCGCGTGGCACTCTGTGTCGAACCTCTACTACCTCATAGCTCCGACATTTGGAGCGGTCAACGCTCGCGAATTCATCGTCGAGCTAACCCGCTTTGTCTCAGTGGCCACGACTGGCACGGAAGGAATCCACTATGCTGCGGGCCTACCCATGGCAGACTTCGAGGACGCCATGCAGGTGGCTGCCGCCCAGTCCTGTGGGGCTCGATTCATAGTCACCAGGAACATCAGAGATTACGAGCGGTCTCCAATTCGTGCGGTCAACCCTCAACAAGCGCTTGGGGAACTGTTCTAACGTAAGATGGCCCAGTCCTCACTCAAACCACTTGGAGTTACGAAAATGTCTCTTTCAAATACTGATCTTGATTACGATGCAATCGTGATCGGAGCCGGTATTGCAGGCATGTACCAGTTGTACAAGCTGCGGGAACTGGGTATGACGGTCCGGGTCTTTGAGAGAGGGACGGGAGTGGGAGGCACCTGGTATTGGAACCGGTACCCGGGCGCCCGGTTCGATTCGGAAAGCTACTCCTATGGGTACTCGTTTTCACAGGAACTGCTCGATGAGTGGGACTGGTCCGAACGCTTCTCGCCACAGCCGGAGACTCTGAGATACCTCCAATTCGTGGCCGATAAGTTCGACCTTCGGAAGGACATCCAGTTTTCCAGTGACGTTAAGTCTGCCTTCTATGACGAAGATTCTCGCAGTTGGGAGATCTGTTTAGAAGACGGGAGCACACACACAAGCAGGTTCTTGATCACGGGCGTTGGTATCCTCTCTGAGCCCACTCTGCCGAGAATCGATGGGATCGAGTCATTCGAGGGACAGTCCTTTCACACCTCTCGGTGGCCTCATACTCCCCTAGATTTCTCGGACAAGAGAGTGGCGGTTATCGGCACTGGGGCAACGGGAATACAGACGATCCAGGAAGTAGCCAAGAACGTCGGGCATCTCACTGTCTTCCAGCTTCGGCCAGAGTGGTGTGCTCCTCTTCACAACTCGAAGATAGAGTCGGACGAGATGGAAACAATCAGAGCTGGCTATGACGAAATGTTCGAGCATTGCGCCCAGACTACGGCCGCATTCATACATGACGTCGATCCCAGGGACACTTTCGAAGTGACCGAGGAAGAGCGATATGCGTTCTGGGAGCGGCTGTACGCCAGTCCGGGGTTCGGCATCTGGCAGGGCAATTTCAGAGATATGCTGACCAACCCCGAGGCCAACAAAGAGATACGGGAGCGCGTGAACGATCCCCTGGTGGCGGAGAAGCTGATTCCAAAAGATCACGGCTTTGGGACCAAGCGGGTACCCCTGGAAACGAACTACTTTGAGTCCTACAACCAGGACAATGTCGAACTTATAGACATCAGTGAGACTCCCATACAGAGAATCACCCCCAAAGGCGTCCTGACCACTGAGGAAGAGTTCGAATTCGACTTCATAGTCTATGCCACAGGGTTCGACGCGGTATTCGGCAGCTACAACAGGATAGACATACGTGGCATCGATGGGCGCAGATTGAAAGAGCAGTGGGAAGAGGAACTGGCGACCTTCCTGGGGCTTCAGACCAACGGCTTCCCCAATCTCTTCATGATTATGGGACCCCATGCAATGGCAGGAAACAACCCTCGCTCCATTGAATACCAGGTGGACTGGGTGATAGAGGTCATTAGGCACATGAACGACCGTGGCCTCACTCGTGCCGAAGCCACGCCGGAAGCCCAGGATAGCTGGCATGAGTATGTACTGGACCAGGGCAAGAACCTGCTGAGGAACGACGTAGATTCGTGGCAGACGGGCATCAACATCAACCTGGAGGGTAGGCAGACCCGAATGACTCTCATGTACGCCGGCGGTCAGCCATCGTTCAGACGCCGCTGCGAAGAGGTGGCGCAGGGCGGGTATAAGGAGTTGAATCTCAGGTAGATTGGACTGTTCGACCCCTATGCGACCGCATTCTTGACCAGAGGGAGTCAATGACAGGATCGCAAGCATAGGCAGCTGTCCTATATGTAGACCAATGCTCTCTTCAGGGCATCGAATATGAGAGGGGAGGAGGATGAAGTTGGAAAAGACAGAGGGGTGCGACCGCAGATCACACAGCGTGGTAGTTGACAGCGACGTCGAGATGCAGGTACGGGATGGAACGATCCTGCGCTCTGACATCTATCGTCCGAATGAAACTGGAAAGTTCCCGACACTGGTGCAGCGGACGCCCTATTCGAAGAACGGTGAAGTACTTGTGGAGCAGGGCCATAAGCTCGCCGAGAGGGGCTATGTCGTCGTCCAGCAGGATATTCGTGGACGCTATCGATCAGAAGGTGAGTTCATGCCCGCGTTGCTGACCAGCAAACACATGGACTCCGAGGACGGCTACGACGCGGTGGAGTGGGCGGCCGTGCTTCCCTGGTCCACCGGAAGAGTCGGGACGGTCGGCATTTCCTACAATGCCTGGACACAGTGGGAGCTTGCCCACAAGCGGCCACCGCATCTCGTGGCAATGATGCCGAGCGCAATTGCGGCAGACTTGTTGGACAGGGAGCTGTCCGGGGTGCTCCGACTCGGACGAGCTCTCTGGTGGACGATGAACACGCTGGCTCCGGACTTCCGGAATCGTCTCGGGGACTCGCCTGGCCCTGTGACGGTCGACGAGGCGGACAGGCTCTACGTGGAGCGAGACCGATACAAGTGGCAGTGGTACCTTCCGCTCGGCGACCTTCCGGACTACTCACTGTCCGGCATGGGAAAGCACTGGCGGAGCTGGCTAAAGGACCACGCCGTGGACAACTTCAAGTTCATGGACCGGCACAAGGACGTGTCGGTACCTGCATTGACCACGACCGGCTGGTACGACCAACAGATCGGGGCGATCAAGCATTTCACAGGGATGCGCCAGAATGGCATGACCGAGGAAGCCAGAAGCTGGCAACGGCTCATAGTGGGGCCCTGGTCGCACACCCTTGACTTCACCTCCCAAGTCGGGGAGATCGACTTTGGCCCGGAAGCGGCCCGGGACTTCTTCCAGATCGCCGACGACTGGTTCAGATACTGGCTGAAGGGTGAAGACAGTGGGATAACTGAATGGCCCCAAATCGAGCTGTTCGTAATGGGTGCAAACAGGTGGCGCGCGGAGAACGAGTGGCCCCTGGCCAGAACGGAATACACAGACTACTACCTGCGCTCAGACGGGCTGCTGAACGCTCAGCCTCCGGGAGATGAACCCGGCGATTCCTACGACTACGATCCGCGCGATCCCGTGATGACGTTGTTCAGTCCGGTATGCCAGCAGGAGCCGTACAACCAGCGTGAACTGGACGATCGCCACGACATTCTCATCTATCAGACTCCTCCGCTGGACCAGCCGGTAGAGGTGACGGGTCCGGTGACGGTCAATCTGTGGGCCACTTCCTCGGCGAGGGATACCGATTTCGTCGTAAAGCTGATGGATGTGTGGCCCGATGGATTCGTACAGGAGTTGTGCCACGGAATAGTTCGTGCGAGGTATCGCGACTCGTTTACATCTCCGTCGCTGATCGAACCCGGAAAGCCGTACGAGTACTCAATTCAAGTCCATCCCACCAGCAATCTGTTCAAGCGAGGGCACCGCATCAGACTGGACGTTTCCAGCAGCGACTTCCCGAACTTCGACCGCAACCACAACACCGGAGGCGACGACTACTTCGAGTCCACTCTCGTAATTGCACATCAGACTGTGCATCACGACGCCATGCGCCCATCGCGAGTCACCCTGCCGATAGTGTCATAGGGCAGGATGGGGGCGGACGCGGTCAATGCGAGATGCCGAACAGGTCCTCGTCTGCCCGGTCTGCGGGCAAAGCTGTCGGGCCGACGCGGCTTTCTGTGGCTCGTGCAGGTCACGGCTTCCTACAGTCCCGACTTCGGCCAATCCAGTAGCGAGTACACCTGAGGGTCCAGCGTACTCCTCGTGGCCATGGCGTCGCTACACGATAAGGGTTGCCTCTGCCGCGGTGATCTGTGTCCTGCTGCTGTGGGCTGTCTATGTGAATGTCGGTCCGTATCGTTTTCTGCCTCCTCCAGCTACGAGTATCAGCTCGATATCGGGACCCGGCGAGTGGGCCATGTCGCAGGGATCTCCAGACAGGAACGCGGTGCTAGAGGGCGAGACCTTCACACCTCAGGGGCTCGTCCAGTGGAAATTCCAGAGTCGGCTGGGCCTGTTCGCGTCTCCGGCGATAGTGTCGGGCAGGGTCTACGTCGGCACAGGCGATGGCCGGCTTGTGGCCCTGGACGCCGAGAGTGGGGAAACCCGGTGGGAATTCACAGCGGGTGATGCCGTGAAGACGACCCCGGCCGTCGCAGGCGGCATCGTGTTCGCTGGCCTGCAGGACGGCAGGGTCATAGCATTGAACGCCGAAACAGGAGACTTGATCTGGGAATTCTCGACAGGAAATCCAATTCTGTCCTCGCCGGTGGTCTATGAAGGTGTGCTGTATATCGGCTCTAACGACTGGCGGCTATATACCCTGGACGCAGCCACGGGTAAGGAGAGATGGAGTTTCCGCGCCGATGACGTGATTCGTTCAGACCCGGCCGTACACCCCCCTGTTGTAGGGTTTACCGACATCGAAGGGAAGCTATACCTGCTGGACCTGAATACAGGGAAGAGGCGCTTTGACTATAAGGGAGTCAACGGGGCGGAAGGGGGTGCGGCGTTTCATGGAGACAGGCTGTTTTTCGCTGACCTGGGAGGACGAGTCAGGTCAGTCGACTGGAGTCAGCGCGAGTTCCCATTCGAAAAGAACCTGGTGTGGATTCGACTTCAACTCAGGCACTTCGGGTTCATTGAGTCTGTGGGTCAGCAGAAGGGATTTGACTGGTTCTTCCTGGAACGCGACTCCGGATTCACAACTACTCCGACTGTTGCTCACGACCTGGTTTATGCGACGTCGAGGTCCGGCAGCACTCTTGCTCTGGATCGAGACTCGGGAGATCTGAGGTGGAGATTCGAATCTCCGCATCCCTTTGAAGTCTCCCCATCTGTATGGGAAGGCACGCTATTGGCCGCTGATGCCGGCGGGACTCTGCACGCAGTTGACGCTCTGACAGGGCGGGAGGTCTGGGCATACAACATAGGGTCGCCCCTGGCTTCTGCTCCCATTGTGTCCGGCGGAGTTCTCTATCTGACTACAAGTGAAGGCACCCTGCTGTGTCTTAGATAAACTCGAAATCGTTAGCGGACTCTTCCCTCTACTGCCGACGACGGGACGTGTGCCGACACCTGATGAATAAGTCAGGAATGATTTGACAAGAAAAGCCAGAAATCGTAAGTTTTGCGCATCCCGCTCGTTAACTTAGCGAACAACGGACATCCACTCCCTTTAGGCTGTTCCAAGTCTCAGGTTCAAGTTGAACCTGCCAACACAGGAACACTCACCGGGACTTGCGGCGGAATGTGGCGATTGAGTTTTTCAGGGAAGAGGAGTGTCAGTTGTGAAGTTAACGACTACCATCGCGATATTGTCCATAATCGGCCTTTTGGCGTTTGTGCTGGGGTGTAGCAGCGCCGAGGTGTCTGAACCTCAGGCACCACAGCAACCTGCTGCTGCTGCGCCAGCGGCGCCAGCTCAGGCGGTGGCCCAGACCCAACCTCAGCAGCCACAGCAGCCCGCGGCGCCCGCAGCGGCAGCGCCCGCGGCGGCACCAGTGCAGCCAGCTCCAGCGGGGCCTCTTCCGACTGCAATTCCGCCAGTCACGCGCATCTCATCCGTCGAAATCTCCACGCAAGAGGGTGAAGCCAAGTTTGGGGGTACCGCTTCAGGAATAGGACAGGCGAATTTCCCCGCCGTTGACTCACAGTGGACGGGAGCCACTGTAGTCCAGTACCTACCGAGTAACATGTCGGAGACCCTGTTTACACGAGACTTCGAGGACCAGATCCAGCCCATGCTGGCAGAGAGTTGGACTGTTAGTGACGACGGGCTGGTGTGGACCTTCAACCTGCGTTCAGGGTTGACGTTCCATAACGGGGAGCCGGTCACAGCCGAGGACGCTATTGGCTCATACGAAAGGGCAAATACAGCCTTCATAAGACGAACCAACGATGTCACTAATGAGATAACTGCGGACAGCGAACTGAGCCTCAGCTTCCACCTCAGCGAACCATCCGGCCTGCCGATTCTGGCGCTGACCACGCCTCCGGGACATCGTGGGCCCTGGGTACAGCCACGAGAGATCTGGGAGGTTCCTTCCACGACCGCGGTCGACTATATCAGCAGCACCGGTCCGTACAAGTTCGTGGACTGGTACGTTGGCGACCGGGTAATCATGGAACGATGGGAAGACTACCAGCCCAGAACTGAGCCGGCTTCGTACATGTCCGGTGGGCACACTGCCTACATCGACAAGGTGGAATGGCTGGAAGTCCCAGACTTCGCAACACGCGTCGCAGCGCTGACAACAGGCCAGGTTGACTGGGTCGACGAGTATCCGTCCGACTTTGCCTCCCGAGTTGAGGAGAGCGCCAACTCGGTATTCACTACCGGCCGACCCGGAAGGCTCGTTGGCATGTGGCCAAGCCACACCCATCCTCCATTCGACAACCAGCGCGTCAGGCAGGCTGTTCAGATGGCCATGGACAACGACAAGATCCTCGGCATAGCCGCCGGTGGACCCAAGGGTCAGTTCTGGGACACGTGCTCCGGCTTCATGGGATGCGGCATCAAC
This sequence comes from Dehalococcoidia bacterium, assembly GCA_021295915.1. Lineage (NCBI taxonomy): Bacteria > Bacillati > Chloroflexota > Dehalococcoidia > Dehalococcoidia bacterium. Next base: position 26,873 of record JAGWBK010000048.1, on the reverse strand, counting down.
CAGACCGTGTGGGACTCTACAGGAGTACCTGGTACCGAGCCCTATAATGTCAAGGACGTTGAGACCGCAAAGAAGATCATCGAGGAAGAGGGAATGGTCGGCGTCAAGGTCAAGCTGACCAGCCCAGAGGACCTCGCAATGTTCAAGGACACCACCAGGCCGTTCAAGGAGCTACTTGAGGTACTCGGCTTCGAGGTGGAATTCATAGCCACTGACTGGGGTACGGTCGCTGCACTGTATAACGACGCCGACTCGTTCGACCTCGGCATCACCGGCACCAAGCTAGGGTACAATGTGAGCCCATTGCAGTTTGACTGGTTCCTAACCTCTGACGGGGCACGGAACGGGTACTCGGACCCCAGCGGCAATATGAAGACGTACTTCGACCAAATGGCGAGAGAGAGCGATTTCGAAGCGATCAAGGCCATTTCAGACAAAGTGCATGCGCAGTTCTATGAGGACGTTCCCATGTTCTACTTTGGACAGCAGACGTGGGCAAACGGCAGGTCTGCTCGAATCAAGAACTTCGCGAACAAGCACACACCCTTCTGGCCTAATGCATGGCTTGAAGAGTGATCTCGTACATCATACAGAGATTCCTGGCCTCTATTCCCGTAGTGGCGATGGTAGGCCTTATCACGTTCACGATTCTGCACCTGGCGCCTGGCGACCCAGCGGCAATCATAGCTGGAGAGGAAGCCACTAAGCAGGAGATTGCAGAGATACGCGAGGCGCTTGGGACGGACAAGCCTCTCTACGAGCAGTTTGTCATCTGGGTGGGCAACCTGCTGAGAGGTGACCTTGGAACGTCGGTCTTTTCCCGGCGCTCTGTCGTGCAGCTGATGGCGCAACGCGTGCCAGCAACAGTGGGGCTGGCAGTGATGGCGCAGCTGATGGCGATACTCATTGGGATACCACTGGGAGTCCTTGCGGCATGGAAGGCGCGGGGGGTGATCGACAGGCTGGCGATGGTCTTCGCAGTCATCGCCTTTTCAGTCCCCGCGTTCTGGGTCGGGTTCATGTTCATCTGGCTGTTCTCGGTGAACCTTGGAATCGTGCCGGTACTTGGCTATGTGCCATTTTCAACGGACATTGGGCTGTACCTGAGAGGGTTAGTGCTGCCATCACTGAGCATCGCGCTCGTGGCGGCAGCGCTGCTCGCCCGCATGACCCGGTCAATCATGATCGAAGTGCTGAGCGAGGACTACGTGAGGACTGCCCGCGCCAAGGGACTTGCGGAGCGACTGGTGCTACTGCGTCACGCGCTCAAAGCGGCCTCGATTCCCATCGTCACAGTGATTGGTCTCTCGTTCGCGTTACTTCTCACTGGCGTGGTGGTGATCGAGGTAGTCTTCGCAATTCCCGGAATGGGTCGGCTGGTGGTAGATGCACTGGTTCGCAGGGACTACCCCATAATCCAGGGAATGCTCATGGTGTTCTCAGTGCTCTACATCTTCGTGAATCTGCTCGTAGACATCGCGTACGCTTACCTTGATCCAAGGATTCGCTATCAATGAGCTCTCAGGAAATGGAGCTGGCGGAGGCGCAATCAGCCGTTTCCCCACAGAGGGGTTGGAGGCGCCTCCTTTCCAGGACGCTCATAGGGTCCCAGCGCAATCCCACGCTCGCGTTTGGCCTCATCATACTCGTCATCATGGCGGTAGTTGCGATAATATCGCCCTTCATTACAGGCGAGGCCATTCTCACCAGCTTCGAAGACCGGCTGATCTCTCCTTCAATAGACGGGTTCTGGTTCGGGACGGACAACTTCGGTCGGGACGTTTACGCTCGCACCTTGCAGGGAAGTCGCATCTCACTGCTGGTCGGTTTCTCAGTCGCGCTACTTGTAACCGTGTTCGGCCTTATCTTTGGCCTGATCTCCGGGTACATTCGAGTAGTCGACAACGTCCTGATGCGTGTCATGGACGGCATGATGGCCATGCCGACCATACTTCTGGCTCTTGCCATCATCACGCTGCTGGGGTCGAGCGTACAGAACGTCATAATCGTTATCACGATAGTAGACACGCCCCGCATGGTGAGAATAGTACGCGGGGCGACACTCAGCCTACGGGAGCAGATGTTCGTGGACGCCGCAGAGGCGGTCGGTGTGCCGGTGTGGCGCATCCTGGTATTTCACATCGCTCCCAACACGATTGCGGCTGTACTGGTGCAGGCCACGTTCGTGTTCGCAGCAGCGATCCTCACAGAGGCGGCCCTTAGCTTTCTCGGAGCAGGCACGCCGCCTATCATTCCCAGCTGGGGAAACATAATGGGAGAGGGCCGCCAGTATCTCCAGGTAGCGTTCTGGATTACGTTCTTCCCAGGCCTGTTCCTTTCAGTGACCGTACTGGCGATAAATCTCGCAGGTGACGGCCTGCGCGACATTCTGGACCCTCGCCTGAGGCACCGGGGCTAGTGAGGCCGTTGGCGAACAGTCGATAGCCCCAACCCCTACCCGATCTCCTCGTAGATCTCTGTCTCGTGGGTGGACGCGAGCACTGGGTAGATCTTCTCGAAGATCTCGGTTATCGATCGCGTGGCACGGACCTGGTCGCGCGAAGCATCGTAGGCAGCCACGGATTCCCAAGGTTGAGTGGTGACCATCGTCCCGTGGGGGCCCAGCACCTTTCGATACACGCTCAGGGGTGGGAAGCCAGCATCGACCGTGGCCGCCTGAAGGTCGCGGAGGTGTCGCTGAAGTCCGCCCCCGCCTGGCTTTGGTGTGTAGGTTCGTCGAACGATGATCAAGAGAGTCTCCTTTGTGGTGTGAGTAAGGGGCAGACCGACCCGGTCGATCTCCAACCGCCCTACTTCTGATGAAGGGCAACGGCTCAGTTGTACCATCAGCCTTGATCACTGACAATAGGGCCGTCTGCCGATTGTCGCCACAGACATCGATATTGATACCGACTAATCGCTCCCAAGCCTGACCGCCGCGGTCCACCAAGTCCAGCCCCAGGAGGGCCACATGCCTGCTCCTCGAGTGATCTACCTGCCCAAGCCGGGAAGTCCGATCGACGTCGACAGGGAGTTCTACGGTCGGCTGGGCGACGAGACGGAGTCCCGCAGCCTGGTCGATCAGTTCGTGGTGCCGATTCGCTCCGGCAGGGCGTGGCCGGTGCTTGCAGGCCAGATATGCCGCATCGTCGTGGTGGAGGGCGCGCAGGTCGCCGACTTCAACGCGTGGAACCTCAACAATCCACGCGAGAGGTTCTGGGCGGCGCGCACCAAGCAGCTGCACAGGGCGCATGTGACCAAGTTCGACCGGCTGTGGTCGAGTCTTCCGTACCTGCGACCAATGCTCACCATCACCGGCGACTCGGTGGACTACGGGCTGGACGAGGACGGCGCCGGATGTCACGACCTGCTCGGCACCCGCTGTGACCCGTACGTACACAAGCTGCTGAACGGGGAGGACTTTGACTACTGCTGCCACTCGAACCTGGTGCGGGCCGTCACTCCGTACCACCTCGACGAGAGCGACGTCCACGACGTGCTCAACATCTTCCAGGTGACTGGACTCACCAGGGACGACCGCTACTTCGTTAAGCCATCGCCCGCGAGGCAGGGGGACTACTTCGAGTTCTTCGCTGAGATAGACCTGCTCTGCGCAATCTCCACCTGTCCGCATGGAGACCTGTCGGTACAGGTCTGGGGAGAGGACGACGCCATCGATCCCATCGAAACCTGCAATCCGCTGGGGGTCGAGATCTACCAGCCCAGTTCTGAGCTGCTGGAGGGCTGGGAGTCGCCTCCGACGATCGACTACCGGGGGATTCATGGACTGGATCGTTCGTGAAATTCGGGTGGCATGTGACCAGACCTTTTCACCCTCACCCCCGTATCAAGTACGGGGCAGGCTCCAACCCTCTCCCCGAGGGAGAGGGGGCGTGTAGGCTGGTGTGCACTTGTTCCTACCCTCGTCAGCGATGCTGTGAAAGGCTCAGAGGAACTGGCCGGAGGATGAGATGATAGTGGTAACCGGAGCGGCGGGGAGGCTGGGACGGATGGTGGTCCAACTGCTGGTGGACCAGGGCCGGGAAGTTTTGGCGACGGACCAGCTGGATGCCGATGACCTTCCGGCGGAGTTTGTTCGCTGTGATCTCGTGGACGCCGAGGCGGTTGGGGACATCCTCAAGGATGCCGAGGCCGTCATTCACATGGGCGCCATACCTGGGCCGATGCGTGATCCCCCCAGGGTTATCTTCGACAACAACGTCGCCAGCACCTTCAACGTCATGATGTCGGCGGCGGAGCTTGGACTGCGGCGCGTGGTCTTCTCATCCAGTGCCTTCGGCATGGGGTGGGCACACGACGGCAACGCTTTCGTGCCGCTGTACCTGCCGCTCGACGAGGAGCATCCCATGATGCCCTTCGAGCCTTACGGGCTGTCCAAGCAGGTTGGAGAGGACATCGGCAGGATGATCGCCCGCAACTCGGACACCACCGTCGTCAACCTGCGGTTCACCAACGTGGCGCTTCCCGAGGTCATAGCGGAGTTCCCCTGGCCAGCGCCCACACCGGAGGACCCACTGACGCTGGTGATGTGGGCATACGCAGAGGCCAGCGGCGTGGCCGAGGCGCATGTGCTGGCGCTGGACGCGGAGATAGAAGAGTACGAGGCCTTCATGCTCGCGCAGCCATCCAGCCGATTCGCAGAGCCCACGGTCGACCTAGCCAGGAGCAACTTCGGAGACCGCGTGGAGATACGTGAGGGCCTGGAAGGCACCGCCAGCGTCATCAGCACGGAAAAGGCGCAGCGACTACTGGGCTGGAGACCTCGCTTCGACTGGCGGTGACTGGCGGCCCGTCCCATCTGTCTTGCTCGTCTGGGCTGAGGGTTAGATTATCACGTCAGTTGCCTGCGCATACCGCGATATCCACGCGAAATGTTTCAGTGGTATCGGATATTGAACGCCGCATCAGGACTGGATGAGGCCCTCCTGCGGCATGGTCCAGGGCAGGTTGTAGAACGGTGCGAACTGAGGCGCGCGCGGCATCGGCAAATCTCCGAACGGCACGTCGATGACGACCGGGGCCTGCTGCTCCAGGGCGAGCGGTATCAGCCTCTCCAGATCCATCGGGTCGTCTGCCCTCATCCCCACTGCGCCGAACGACTCTGCGAACTTCACGAAGTCGGGATTGTGCAGATCGGTGCCATAGGATCCGCCAAATGCGTCATCGAGGTCGCGAGCGACGTTGCCGTATGAGTCGTTTCGGAACAGCACGGTCACAACGTTGATCCCATACTTCATAGCGGTGGCAAGCTCGGACGAGTTGAACATGAACCCGCCATCTCCGGCCATGCAGACGACGGGACGGTTCGGCTTCGCGACCTTGACACCCAGAGCCGTCGGGAACGCGTAGCCCAGGTTGAACGAGTAGCCCGAGTCTATGTAGGTCTTCGGTTGATTCACCTGCCAGTGAGTGCGGGCGTAGTAGCCGAACTGCGTAACGTCCCAGACTATGAACGCGTCGTCAGGAGTGCCGTCCCTTATCGCCTCCAGTACCTCGTACAGGGGCTCCTTGAGTTCGGTGTCGTAGTGGCCAATCAGGCTGCGGGCTGCGCTCACCGCTTCGGCAGTCGACGGCCGCTCTCCGGCCCCTGCCTCCATGAGGTACGGAAGCAACGCTTCGATCGTCACCCTGGCGTCGCCGTGCAGCGGAATGGTGTTGGACTGGACCCTCGTGAGCTCCGTGTCATCTATATTGATGTTCACCAGCGTGGACGCCTCGCCGGCAGGATTGCCCAGCGAGAAGCGGGCTCCGATTCCTATCACCACGTCGGCAGACTGCATCACCCCGAAGAGCTGGTTCATCTCCTGTCTCTCGCCCCTGGGACTGAAGCAGGAGCCGTAGGACAGCGGATGGCTGTCGGGGATGACCCCCTTGCCGCCGCTGGATGTAATCACAGGGATGTTCGTCGCCTCGGCCAGCCTGACAAGTGCCTGCTCAGCGTCGGAGCGCGCCACTCCGCCCCCTGCGAATATCAGGGGCGTGCTGGACTGCGCGATGATCTGCGCCGCCTCCCGAAGGTCATCCGGACTCGGCACTATGCGCGAGATACGGGCTGGGTCTCTGAGCTGGACCTCCTCCCGCTCCACCCCGGCTTCGGGGGGCATCTCGATAAGGACCGGACGGGGTCGGCCGGTGCGCATCTGCCTGAATGCTTCGAACACGGCGTCTGGGACCTCGCGGGGTCTGGACGCCTGTCGCTGCCACTTCGTCACTGAGCGCACCGTGCCGGACTGGTCTGCGATTTCATGCACGGCTCCGAGGTTCTTGCCGATGGCGCCTCGTGGGATCTGGCCCGCGATGAGGAGCACGGGCATGGAGCGGGAGTATGCGTTGGTCAGGCCGGACGCTGCGTTATAGAGACCCGCCCCAGGGACAACCAGCGCGACTCCGGGCTCGCCTGAAGCACGAGCGTAGCCGTCGGCCATGTATGTCGTGGCCTGTTCGTGGCGCGTCGAGATCATCCGAATGCCGGGCTCGTTTCTCAGCCCGTCGACAATGCCGTAGATCTGTATGCCCGGGATGCCGAATACGACCTCGACTCCCTCTCTAACCAGAGACTTGGCGAGGGCTTCTCCACCACTCATTTGCACCATGATTCACCGTCTCCTGCGCCCAGCCCGCCTGGGGCGGCTGGAACGGTTGCTCGAGCGCTTCCTATGAAACTCGTGGTCTCCCTGTATGCGCTGGACCACGCTGACTGCTGACTCGCGGTCCAGGCGTGGGGCGCGTCGCGAGAACAGGCAGTCTACCGTAACCTCATCGAGAGTACCGATGTAGTCCACGGTCTGTTTCTCCACCCTGCCCACCTCTGACTTGTCGTGAGTCAGGACGACGGCACGGTTGACCCGATTCACCAGGTCCCGTTTCGACAGGAACCTCTCCAGTGGCTTGACCGCGCCATTGACCTGTTCACTGGGTGAGCGACCTCTGCGGTCCTCGATGGGCCGTTCCGACTCCACGAGGTTGCCGTACCCAGGTGTCTCCGCTGACAAACACCCTGCCGTTCAGGTACTTCGTCTCCAGCGCGCACACTCCGAGCGGCCCGACGAGTATCTGGTCGACCTCGCCGCCCGGACCCCGATAGCCTGAGATAAGTGTCCAGTCATCGTCCAGCAGGCTGGACAGGTGCTCAGTCACCCTGCGCTCTCCCTCGTTTCCGGCCTGCCACATCAGTTCCTCGTCGCTGGACTCCCCTCGCGGGGGTCGCGGGGGCTCCACCCAGCGCATGCTGATCTGCTCCCGCGATGGCTGCTTCGGCACACGGGTCGGGAAGAAGAGCCCCATGAACCCGACCGTCACCGGAATCGCCAGCAGGATCTCCCAGTTTTCCGGCATCATCACGTAGGCGAAAACGGAGGCGACCATCACGGCGAGACACAGCAGTAACAACACCCTCCACTTCGATACCCCATCGACGAACTTCCGCACCCAGCTCATGGCGTTCCAGTCCACGAGTTCGCGCTGGTACGCGGACATCCGGCTTTCGTACTCGTCCTCAACACGCCTGGTGAGGGCTTCGGACTCTCTCTCGTACCGGGCCATCTCAACGTCATACTGCTGGTAGTGCTGACGCTCCTGCATGGCGATCATGTCGCCGGTGTGATCGGACAGGACTATCGTCTTCATGAGTCGTTCCCCGCATACGGCCCAACTGGGAGCAGGTGGGTCCCAGCCGGTATCGTCAGCGGCTCCCGATCAGTATTCTTCGGATGTACGCTCTGCGGAGGTCGTCTCCTGGCGATGATATGGTTGGTCATACGGACTCGATCCTATAGCAACAGTGTCTTCGCGAGATTGTTGCAAACCGGCTCATTCTCGTCCAGTTTCGGTGTATCCCCCGTTCTTTGCTTTCCCTACTCCCATCCCCTAGTATCGACGCCATCGCGACGCAGGTACTACGGGGAGGAGGAGACCATGACTACAAACGCGCCGAACATGGCCGGCAAGGTGATGACTGTCAGAGGTCCCATCGACCCGGCCGATCTGGGCTTAACCCTGATGCACGAGCACCTGTTCATCGTTATTTTCAAGGCATTAGAGCCGGACGATAACACTCCGGCCACAGACTGGCGCCTGTGGGACCAGACACTGACCATGGACAAGCTCGACCTGGCCCGCGCCCGCAAGCCGATCCGGGACAACGGGATACTGGTGGACGAAAGGGAGGCGATAGATGAGGCCATGGAGTTCCGCTACCGTGGCGGCGGCACCATCGTCGACGTCACCAGCATCGGCATCCGGCGAGACCCGCTGGCCCTGTCCCGAGTATCGCATGCCACCGGCCTCAACGTCGTCATGGGCGCAGGATGGTACCAGAAGCTCTACCATCCCGCAGACATGGACCAGAAGACCGTCGAGGAGATGACCGACGAGATCGTCCGGGACGTTACACTTGGCGTCGGAGACACTGGCATCCGCTCAGGCATTATCGGAGAGGTGGGAATCGAGGGCAATCCGATCACCGAGAACGAGGTCAAGAGCATCCGCGCCTCCGGTCGGGCCAGCCGCGCTACGGGCGCCCCAATCTCATTCCACCGCGGCGGCGTTGGCCGGGAGAAGCTGACGGTGATCGGCATCCTTGGCGAAGAAGGCACGGACATGTCTCGGGTGATCTTCGGTCACAGCGACCCCATCGCCAGCGACCTGGACCTGATGCTGGAGCTGCTCGACCACGGAGTCTACATCCAGTTCGACCTGCTTGGGCGGGTGGGCGCGCCGCTGCGATATGCGCCGGACGACGACGACCTCCAGTCGTTCTCGACCAGCGCCGGAGCGGCTGCGGTGGCAGACGCAATACCCAGGCTCATAGAGGCAGGCCATGCAGACCGCATCCTGCTGTCCCAGGACGTGTGTAACAAGAACCATCTCAAACGATACGGTGGTACGGGATACTCCTTCATCGTGGAGAGGTTCCTGCCCGAACTGCGCTCCCGGGGCGTCGCCGAAGAGCACATAGAGATGATGATGGTCGAGAACCCGCAGCGTATTCTTACCTTTGTAGAACCTCAGAGTTAAAAGGACTGATCAAGTGAGCGGACGACACTCATTTCGAGAACTGAGAGAAGGCTTCAGTCCAGAGCGGCGCCAGAGAATCGAGGCAATCAAGGAGGAGTTGCTTGCCGAGGTGTCTCCGAAGGACTTGCGCCGTGCGACAGCATCGACACGACAGGGTAAGCATAGATGGCATATCTCCTAGACCTGTTCACTCCGGAGACATGGGCCGCTTTCCGTGAGGTTGGCGCGACCGTGACTGCATTTCGTGAATGACACCAGCACTTAGCTGAGCAGCGAATCAGCCCAGGAGACTATTTCGTCTGCTACCTAACTCGACTGTCGCGATGGTGTGGGGTGCTCCAAGCCGAATCTGAGGCATACCGCGACGACAGCCCACTACACGATGAACTCAGCCCCTTCACAGTCCACGTCAAGGTCAAGCCAATCGTTATGCTGGACCCCGAATCCGCCATACCGATCTACGATGATGAGGTCTGGAACACGCTGAGCATCACGAACCAGCACACTAGGGGCACTCCGGTCTGGACCGGGTTCTTCAGGGCGTCGCTCAATGAATTTGAGGAGAGTGATGGCAGGTACCTCGTCGAGTTGCTTAACCAACAGCGCGAAAATCCCAGGAGCTTCCCCTTCACCGCCAAGGATAGGCGCCAACTAGTCAGCCGCAGGAAGGTACGCACTCTGGATAGAGAGGTGGAGGTGGAGGTACTGGACGACGAGGACGATGAACCTTCACTCGAGCCAGGAATGTTGGAGCCCACGGTGGCACCTGGCAGCCGGGAGTCGATACGGTACCAGGCGAAGGTGGCACAGATTGGTGCTCAGATGGGGTTTCACATCTGGGTGCCGAGGAACGATAGGTCACGTGTCTTGGAACACATCCCGAGGGCTATACACGAGAGCTTCTTGGACGCACTTCCACTGAACTATGACGATACGACACTGAGGACCGTTGAGCAGATCGACGTGCTGTGGCTCAAGGGAAGATCCATGGCAAGGGCCTTTGAAATCGAGCACACGACTGCCATCTATTCAGGTCTACTACGGAAGGCAGACCTGCTGGCCCTTCAGCCCAATATGGATATTCGCCTGCACATCGTGGCTCCACCGGACAAACGTGAAAGGGTCCTCCGCGAGATCAGGAGGCCGGTGTTTTCGCTACTGGATCGAGGCCCGTTGTACGAACAGTGTTCATTCCTGCCCTATGACTCAATCGACCGGCTATCAGAGCAACAGCACTTAGCCCACATGAGCGACAGCATCATCGGGGAGTATGAGGAGTCCGCGGAGGTGTAAGGACCTACGCAATATGTGATTCAAAGCAGTGGAGGAGGAGACCATGACTGCGAACGTACCGAACATGGCTGGCAAGGTGATGACCGTCCAGGGCCCCAGGGACCCGGACGTGCTGGGGCCCACCCTGATGCATGAGCACCTGTTCATCATCTTCTACAGGGGCGTGCTGCCGGACCACTACACACCCGCCACCGACTGGTGCCTGTGGGAGCAGGAGCTGACCATGGACAAGCTGGACATGGTGCGGGCCCGAAAGCCACTGCGGGACAACTGGCTGCTCATCGACGAGCAGGCGGCGATAGAAGAGGTGATGGAGTTTCGGTATCGCGGCGGAGGAACGATCGTCGACGTCACCAGCATCGGCCTCGGGAGAGACCCACTGGCACTGTCTCGAGTATCTCAGTCCACCGGTCTCAACATCGTCATGGGCGCCGGTTGGTACCAGAAGCTCTACCACCCCGTCGATATGGACGAGAAGACCGTCGAGGAGATGACCGACGAGATTATCCGGGACGTCACCGTTGGCGTCGGGGGCACCAGCATCCGCTCAGGCATCATCGGAGAGGTAGGCATCGAAGGCGACCCGATCACTGAGAACGAGGTCAAGAGCATACGGGCGGCCGGTCGTGCCAGTCGCGCCACCGGCGCCGCAATCTCGTTCCACCGCGGAGGCGTTGGACGGGAGAAGCTGGCGGTGATTGGTATGCTCGGCGAAGAGGGCACGGACATGTCCCGCGTGATCTTCGGCCACAGCGACCCTATCGCTGGAGACCTCGACCTCATGCTGGAGCTGCTGGGCCAAGGGGTCTACATCCAGTTCGACCTGCTGGGTCGGCTTGGCTCGCCCCTGCGGTTCGTGCCGGATGGCGACGACTTCGGGACGTTCTTCACCGGCGCCGGAACGGCTGCGGTGGCTGAGGCGATTCCGCAGCTCATCGAGGCCGGGTACGGAGATCGCATCCTGCTGTCCCAGGACGTGTGCGGCAAGGTACAGCTCAAGCGATACGGCGGAACGGGCTACTCCTTCATCATGGAGAGATTCCTGCCCGAACTGCGCTCCAGAGGTGTCGCCGAAGAGCACATCGATATGATGATGGTGGAGAATCCGCAGCGGATCCTGACGTTCGTGGAGCCGCAGGGGTAGGGTGAGAAGCAGGAAAGCGAGGAGGAGACCATGACTGCGAACGTTCCGAACATGGCTGGCAAGGTGATGACGGTCAGGGGGCCCATTGACCCGGACCAGCTTGGGGCCACTCTGATGCATGAGCACCTGTTCATAGCTCTCTACAGGGCCTTTGAGCCGGACCACTATACGCCGGCCACGGAGTGGTGCCTGTGGGAGCAGGACCTGACCATGGACAAGCTCGACCTGGCCCGCGACCGCAAGCCGATCCGCGACAACTGGCTGCTGATCGACGAGCAGACGGCAATTGATGAGGCCCTGGAGTTCCGGCATCGCGGTGGCGGCACCATCGTGGAGGTCACAAGCATCGGCATCCGGCGAGACCCGATGGCGATAGCTCGCGTGTCCCATGCCACCGGTCTCAACGTCGTCATGGGCGCGGGCTGGTACCAGAAGCTCTACCATCCGGAAGACATGGACCAGCGGACAGTCGAGGACCTGACCGACGAGATTGTCAGGGACGTCACCGTTGGCGTCGGTGACACCGGAATACGGTCGGGCATTATCGGAGAGGTCGGCATCGAAGGCGCGCCGATCACTGAGAACGAGGTCAAGAGCATACGCGCGTCCGGAAGGGCCAGCCGCGCAACGGGCGCTCCAATCTCGTTCCACCGCGGCGGCCGGGGACGCGAAAGGCTGGCGGTGATCGGCATGCTCGGCGAGGAGGGCACGGACCTCTCCCGCGTGATCTTCGGTCACAGCGATCCCATTGCCACCGATACGGAGCTGATGCTGGAGCTGCTGAGCCACGGGGTCTACATCCAGTTCGACCTGCTGGGACGTGTGGGCGTGCCGTTACGATACGCGCCGGTGGGCGACGACCTCCTTTCGTTCTCGACCAGCGCCGGAACTGCCGCGGTGGCCGACGCGATACCCAGGCTGATAGAAGCCGGACACGCCGACCGCATCCTGCTGTCCCAGGACGTATGCACCAAGGCGCATCTCAAGAAGTACGGCGGCACCGGGTACTCGTTCATCGTGGAGAAGTTCCTGCCTGAAATGCGCTCACGGGGCGTCTCGGAAGAGCACATCCAGATGATGATGGTCGAGAACCCCCAGCGTATCCTGACGTTCGCGGAGCCGCAGGACTAGGCCCACCGGATAGCAGGCTACTCGACACGCATCCTGGCTTCTACTTGTACCTGTAGCCGCTGCGGAAGCAAGTGTCTGTCGTTGACTTTCAGGAATCTCGTGACTAGTATTGCCGCCAGACCTGCTTCATGACGGGATCGACGATTACGTCATAGGCAAACGGTAGCGATGGGTAGATACTGAGGAGTGCCAGATAATGAAGCTGACGTCTTTCTTGCTCTTGAGTTCGATCGTAGTTCTGGCACTTGTGGCAGTCGCATGTGCCGGGGAGGAGGAAACTCCCGCCCCGGCGGCTCAACCCGCGCCAACAACGGCGCCTGCGGCTCCCGCTCCGGCGGCTCCGGCTCAGCCAGCTCCCGCACCGACGGCGGCTCCCGCTCCGGCAGCAGCGCCTCCGGCCATGGCGATGGAGCAGTCCGGCAATCTTGTCTGGTGCTGCCAGCTCAGTCATCCAAACGATGTGCCGAGCTACGTCCCGTTCTTCACGGCGGTGAGCGACCACTATGGCAGCAAGGAGCCTTTACTGTGGCGTGAGAGGGCGCCGATTCCACAGATCGGAGCCATCAACACGGACCAGAGCCTGGCAGAGGCCTGGGAGGTCTCCCCTGACCAGTCCTCGATCACATTCAAGATCCGGCAGGGGGTCCCGTTCCACAAGGGATGGGGCGACGTGACTGCCCATGACGTGGTGTGGAGCTTCAACAACGCCAAGTCAGAGGGCAACACCAACCCTCGTTCCGGCTTCTGGGGCGAGTACACCGACAGGTGGGAGGTTATCGACGACAACACCGCCGTCATGCACGTAAAGGGTAACCTGAGCGTCAGGTGGAGCGTGGAGCTTTCCAACCAGTGGAGAAACACGGGCTCCGTCCAGAGCAAGAAGGCTTTCGACGACCTCGGCCAGGACGAAGCCAACCTGACCTTTGCGGGCACGGGCCCCTTCGAGGTCATGCAGTGGGTGCCCGACGAGGTGCTCCAGGCAGAAGCCCTCCCAACCCACTACAGGGAGGCCGCCAAGGTGGAGAGCCTGGAGATCCGCGTAATCCCGGAGACTGCCAGCCAGATCGCCGCTCTCGAGGCCGGAGAGGTCCACATTGCGCCGATCCCCAACCAGTTCCTGAATGACGTACTGGGAAACATCGACGGCACCAAGAAGAGGGTCGGCCTGGGTAGCAGCGTCTTCGTGGCCTTCGGAGGCAACTACTGGGCTCAGATCGCGAGAGCGTCCGGTGAGACGGTATTCCCGAGAGAGGGATTCAAGCCGGATGAAGATCATCCGTGGATCGGCGACCCGGCAGACGACGCAAGCATGGACCGCTCCCTCAAGGTGCGCCAGGCGCTGGCAATGGCCATCGACCGCGACCTGATAAGCGAAGCCATCGAGCAGGGACTCGCTCCGCCTCACTACACCTTCATCGGCTTCACGGAAGACGAGCCGCAGTGGATGGATAGCTGGAAGATACCGTTCGACCCCGACATGTCGAAGCAGCTTCTGGATGAAGCTGGATACTCAGACGGAATCAAGACGGACTTCTGGACCACGCCTGGAGGCGCGTCACAGGAGATAGCCGAGGCCATCGCGCAGATGTGGGGTGACATAGGCGTCGATGTTTCGATGGAGGTTACGGCCTACGGCGCAAGGCGCCCGACCCTGATCAACCGGAACATCTCGATCCCATACATGTCAGGCAACGCCGTCGGTGACCATACGGACCCCCAGGGCCGGCTGATCAGCCCTGAAAAGGGAGGGGCGAACCGTGGCATCGAGCTTCCGAACGACATCTTGGACGAGTTCTACTATCCCAGCCTTTCGGAACCAAGCGAAGAGAAGCGCATAGCCAACAACGTGGCCATCCAAGACTACCTCTCCAGGTGGATGCTGAACTCGCCCCTGGTGCTGCGGCTGAACTTCATTGCCGTCAGCCCACAGGTCGCGGAGTGGACTCCCTATACGGACACGTTTGGACAAATCAACTCGCCTGAGACCGTTGTACTGAAGTAAAGCGGCCGGCCCATCCGAGAACAGAAATCCCCTCTCCCTTGAGGGAGAGGGCTAGGGCGAGGGTGAATGTGTCGCCCTCACCTTGCCATCGGTCAGATCTATGACAGGCGGTGCGCGCTAGCTCCGACTGGGTGAGGGACGCGGCTCTACCGATCTCATGGTACGTTTCATAACATTCCGGCTAGTCTATATCGCCATTGTCCTGGTGGTGGTGAGCATGCTCATCTTCGGGCTGTCCCGGCTCGTGGGAGACCCGAGGGACTACTACCTTGACGAGTATGCTACCGACGAGCAGTATGAAGCGTGGGGCAAGGCGATGGGCCTCGACAAGCCGCTCGCCGTCCAGTACTTCATCTGGGCGTCGAAGGCCGTCAGGGGCGAGTTCGGACAGTCCCTCCGCCACCGCCGCGAAGCTCTCGACGTTGTCGCCGAGACTGTACCCGCCACGCTGCAGCTATCAGGAGTCGGCTTCCTCGTAGTCCTTGTCATCGGCATACCACTCGGAGTGCTGTCAGCGGTCAAACGGGGGACCTACCTGGACTATGCGGGAAGGACATTCGCCCTCTTCAGCCAGGCCCTTCCGGCGTTCTGGTTAGGCATCATGATGATACTGCTCTTTGCGGTAGCGCTCGACTGGCTTCCGACCGGAGGCAGAGGCGACTGGAAGCACTACATACTGCCGGCCATCAGGGCTATTGCGGCTGGTGCGGTCGTCGATGCTGAACGTCCTGGACTCCGAGTACATCAAGCTCGCCCGGGCCAAGGGAGTGACCGGAAAGATGATCATCTGGAAACACGCATTCAAGAATGCGATGATTCCCCCGCTGACCTTCGCCGGGCTAATTCTCGCCGGGTTCGTCACGGGAACGGTGGTCAATGAGACCGTATTCTCGTGGCCGGGCCTCGGGCGACTGGCCGTGCAGTCGATCTTCAACAACGACTTCCCGATCATGAGCGCGGTGGTCCTGCTGGGATCGGGAGTGTACGTGCTTCTCAATCTCCTGACCGATCTCGCCTACGCATTCATCGATCCCCGCATCCGGTACGACTAGGCAGCCATGGCCGAGTTTCACGTTCCAAATATGAGCGATCTCCCATCTTCCGATGGCTCGGTGGTCTCCAGAGCTTACCAGTTCATCCGAAGGTGGCCCATCATCCCCGTCGGTATCGTCGTCCTGCTCATTCTCTGCGCGGCGTTCGCCGGTCTGCTGGCCCCGTACGACCCCGAGAGGGGCAACCTGCGAGAGCGAAACGTGCCTCCGATATGGTCTGCAGAGGGAAGTACCAGTCACGTTCTTGGCACGGACCCGCAGGGAAGAGACATCCTCAGCCGCATCATATTCGGGGCCAGGATCTCGCTGATCATAGCCGCCGTGGTGCTGTGTTCAGGGGGCATCGGCGGGACCATACTGGGACTCATCGCAGGCTACGCAGGAGGGATAGTTGACGAGCTGATCATGCGCTTCGTCGATATCACCCTGGCCGTGCCGTTCATCCTGGTCGCCATGGTGGTAGTCATCGTGGCTGGTCAGAGCCTTACCATCATCATCATCCTTCTTGTCGCCTTCAGTTGGAACGCCTTCGCCAGGCAGGTGCGGGCTGAGACCCTTCAGCTCAAGACCGCAGACTACGTCGCCCTGGCGACCGTCGCCGGGGCATCCACCTGGAGAATCATGTACCGGCACATTCTTCCGGGTGTGTCGAGCACGCTGCTGGTAATCGCCACGCTGCGCGTCGGCCAGCTCATCCTGACGGAGTCCATCCTGAGCTTCCTCGGAGTCGGGATCCCGCCGCCCACGCCGGCATGGGGCGTGATGATCGCCGACGGCAGGTCGTACCTGGCCACGGCGTGGTGGGTCGCCTTCTTCCCCGGCATGGCCATATTCCTGACGGTGCTCGCGTTCAACTTCCTCGGAGACTGGCTGAGAGACTGGTTCGACCCCCGGCTGAGACAGATATAGTCCGGCCGCATACCACTGGAGGAGTTGGCATGAAGGCGATCACCGGGGCGACGTTGATAGACGGCACAGGCAGCGCGCCGGTGTCCGACGCAGTTGTGCTGATCGAAGGCAGCGACATCATCGGCGTGGGCAGTGCCGAGTCGATGCAGGTCCCGGACGGCGCGGAGCTGATCGAGGCTCCCGGAATGACGGTGATGCCAGGACTGATCGACACGCACGACCACCTGGCGTCGTTTGCGTACGAGATCGCCAGCAGGTGGGGAATCACGGAGCCGCGCAGCACACGCCACCTGCGAATCGCGTCCGTGCTTCGTCAGACGCTCGAGACCGGCTACACGACCGTAAGGGACGCCGGAGGGCTGGCCGCGGGATTTCGCATGGCCGTGGACGAGGGTCTGGTGCCGGGGCCACGTCTGCACGTCGCGCTGGGCTTCATCACGCCTACGGGCGGCATGGCCGACAGCGTCAGCCCGCTCGGTTACAGGGCTCCCGCCGGGGACGACTCCGGGCTGCCCTGGGGAGTCGCTGACGGGCCGGAGGCCATGCGCGCGAAGGTGCGCGAGATGGTCGGCGCAGGCGCGGACGTGATAAAGACAGCGACCACCGGCGGCGCAAGCTCCGGCGCAGGGCTGGGCCCAAGGGACGTGCTGTTCGAGCGCAATGAACTCGAGGCGCTGGTCGACGAAGCGCACAAGAGGGGCAAGCGCGTGATGTGCCACGCGCTCGGAGGCGAGGGTCTTCGGATGGCGATCGAGGTGGGCGTGGACTCCATCGAGCACGGCTCGTACCTCGACGAAGACCCGGAGCTGCTGCCGATGATGGCGGAGAAGGGCATCTGCTTCACGCCGACCTTCGGGGTGTACACGTTCCACACGACACGGGGCACGCCGCACGGCAGGGAGCGCGCCGCTGCGCTGCGCGAGCACCACGTCAGAAGCCTGGAGATGGCGCTGGAGCGCGGAGTCACGGTGACCGCGGGCACCGACGAGGGCGGCTGGGAGCACGGCAACAACGCGCACGAGATAAGCTGCCTCGTCGAGGCTGGGATGACTCCCATGCAGGCCATAGTCGCCGCCACGGGCGATGCGGCCGACTGCATGGGCCTGGGTGGGGAGATCGGTCGCATCGAGGCGGGCAAGAGGGCCGATGTCATCCTCGTCGAGGGCAACCCACTCGATGACGTGACGATGCTGGAGCGCGGCGCCGCCGTGCGGTTCGTCATGAAGGACGGGGTTACGTTCGTGGACGAGCGGGCTTCTTAGAGGGTCCCTGACGAGTCCCTTCTCCCCTTGCGGGAGAAGGTTAGAGCCTGCCCCGGGCTTGATCCGGGGATGAGGGGGTATCGTTCCAAGACTTTCACCCTCACCCCAACCCTCTCCCCCAGGAGAGGGGGTCTTTGATCGGTGAGGTTTTGAACCGTTCCCCTTTTCACCCTCGCAATTTATAGTCTACAATGGACTATATCGATTGGGAGACTTCAATGGCGGGTACAGAATCCAAACGCGTCTGGACCGTGGCTGAGGCCAAGGCCCGGTTGTCGGAAGTCCTGCGCCTCGCCGAGTCCGAGGGTCCGCAGCACATCGGCACGCGCAAGACCTTCGTGGTGGTGCCCGCAGAAACTTGGTACAGGAGCCAGGAGCCCCCGGTGCACCTGGGCCGGTGGCTCGTCAACAATGTCCCCCGAGGCCTCGACTGGGACATACCCCGGGACCGCCAATCGGGCCGGAGAGTCCCCTTCACTGACGAGGACACTAGTTGACCGGATTCCTGCTGGACACCAATGTCATCTCCGAGGTGTCGCGTGAATCGCCAGATCCCCGAGTCATCAGGTTCCTGACTGCGGAGGGCGATCTCTGGCTGTCGACTGTGACCGTTTACGAAATGGAGTATGGGCTTGCGCTGCTTCCCTACGGGCGCCGGCTGGAGACTTTGAGGGCGGTGCAATCGGACATCCTTGCAGCATTCGACGACCGTGTGCTGACGCTGGACCGGAACGCCGCTGAATGGGCAGCACGGTTCCGTGCCAGGTCCAGGCGGGCGGACCGCCCGATGGATGTCGGCGACGCACTGATAGCGGGAATTGCCCGAGCCAACGGTCTCTCAATAGCCACCCGCAACGTGGGAGATTTCGAATCAGTGGACCTGGAAATCGTGAATCCCTGGGAGTATGGATGACCACCTTCTCCGAGTCCGAAGCTGAACAGCTTGCCTTCAAGTTGCTTGAGTGACTCGGCTGGACCGTAAAATACGGCCTGGACTTAATTCTCACTGACGCTCCCGCCCTCTCCCATGAAGGGAGAGGGGGTGTGTAGACCAGCAAATCGTTCGTGGTGAGCTTGTCGAACCATGATCGGGGCCCTTCGACAAGCTCAGGGTGAACGGAGGCGAGCGAGGCACCCTCCATCCTTCGAGGGGCTCAAGGGGGACGGGTGCGGGCGTCCCGCCCGCGCTCCGAATTGGGGGTCCGGCTTACGGTAGGGGGCTCCAGCGGAGGCCGAGGGCGACTGCTGAGAGGGTGAGCAGGGCGCTTATGGCGGTCAGGACTGCTGAGACCTCCATGCGCACTTTCTTCTTCTCGGTCTGTATGGGGATCGTGGCGAAGACTTCGATGAGCTCGTCCTCGCTCCCGGCGGCGTAGTACTCGGCGCCGGTGATCTCGGCCACACTAATCAACGCCCGTTCGTCGAGCTGGAGGTAGTTCCGGCCTCCGAACCTGCCGCCGAAGGTGCCGAATCCTCCCGTTCCGATGCGGTTGTTCAGCTCGTCGCTTCCTAGCTGGCTGGGTGTGCACCTCATTACCAGCGGGCTCTCGGTGCCGAAGCCGATCGTGTACACACGAACTCCGCGGTCGCGTGCGAACTCCGCGGCGATCACCGGGCTGACGCCTCTGGTGCTCGCGCCGTCGGTCAGCAGCACGACGATGTCAGGCTGGAGTACAACCTCGGTGTCTGCGTCCGAGTCCATTTCAGCAGGACTTGAGTACACGGTGACGGGAGAGATGTCCGGGTTCACCTCGGCGAGCGCGTCGATGGAGCGCATGATCGCGCTGCCCACAGACGTCCTGCGTGCGGTGATGAGGCCGTCCACCGCCTCGGTCAGCGCTTCCGTGTCGGTGGTGGGCGGGACGATGAGCTGCGCAATTCCAGCGAAGGCGACGAGGCCGACCTGCGTATCCGTTTCCTGGCTCTCGATAAACCTCTTCGCCGCCTCCTGGGCGACGGTCAGCCGGTTGGGATCGACGTCGCTGGCGCACATGCTCAGCGAGACGTCCAGCGCCAGTACGACGGTGGTCCTGCTGGAGGCGACCGTCACGTTGGCAAAGGGACGCGAGAGCGCCACGACGAGCAGCATGAGGGCGAGCAGGACCAGGACGAAGGGGAGGTGTCGCTTCCAGCGCGTGCTGCCGGGCATGGCCTGTCTCACCAGCGACAGGCTGGAGTAGTGGACGGCAAACCGTCGCCTCCGCCTGAGCACCAGCAGGTAGACGAGTGCGACCAGTGGTATCGCGATCAGAAGCAGCAGGTAGGCAGGCCAGAGCAGTCCCATTCATCCCCTCCGTCTATGGCACCCGGCCGAACCACAAGAGTGACAGGCCTCCGGCAACAAGCAGAACCAGCATACTTACGGCACCCAGAATCGCCGTAATCTCGATCTCCCTCGACTCGACGACGAACTCGGTCTCCATCTCTTCGTACACCCGGGGCGCGTCGTCCAGGTCTTCGATCCTGAAGTACTCTCCCTCGGTAGTCAGCGCGACCTCCTGCAAGACCGGCTCGTTCAGGACTGTGAAGAGGTTGAAGCCGTCTACCTCGACCACAGCCCCCTCCGAGGTGCCCAGTCCCACGGTGTAGACCCGCACACCCCGGTCGATGGCCAGTTGCGCGGCCTCAAGCGGGTCAGGTGGGTCCGTGTTCTCACCGTCGGTCAGCAGCACGATGATGGACGGCGCAAGGCCGGTCTGAGGAGCATCCCCAGCCAGCGGGGCCGTGCCCTCGGAGCCGAGGTAGGACTCGGGATAGACCAAATTCAGCGCGGTCAGTATGCCACGTCCCAGCGACGTCCCGCTCTGGGGCACCAGGCGGTCGATGGTCGCGATCAGCGCCTCGTCGTCGTCGGTCGGCGGCTGAACAACCAGCCCGCCCTCTCCAAAGGCCACGACTCCTATCCTGGCGCTGCCGGGACGCTGTTCGACGAGGGTCCGACCGACCTGCTTGGCGACGTCCATCCGCGTCGGTTCGACGTCATCGGCGGCCATGCTGCCCGACACGTCGAACGTCAGCAGCACGGTGCCCTCCATGCGGGGCAGCGGTATTTCGATTTCAGGGCGTGCTGATGCAATCACCAGGAGCGCCACTCCGACGAGGAATATGATTGGCGGGAGATGTCGCCTCCATCCGGCCTGTACGGCAACGCCCTCGCGCACGATCCCAAGGGTGCCCAGGCTGGCCGCGTCCCTGGTCCGTTTCTGCTGCAGGTGAATATAGACGTAGACGCAAACGGGTATTGCGAGGAGAGAGACGAGGACCCAGGGCCAGATGAAAGACACTATGTGCACCCCTACCGCGGACGCAGCCGCATCCGGCTGCGCAGTGCGACGAACCGCACTATGGACTGCACGATGTCCTCATCCGTGGACAGCGGCAGCTCGGACACGCCAGCGCGCTTGAAGGTCTGCGCCAGCTCCTCCTCCCGCTGCAACGCCGCTTCCCTGAACCGTCGTCTGAAGCCTCTGTCGCTCGTGTCCACGCTGAGCTGCGCGCCCGTCTCCGAGTCCTCGACCAGCACGACTCCGACGTCTGGCAGGTCCATCTCGCGCGGGTCCCACAGACGCACGGCGAGCAGCTCGTGCTTCCTGCCAAGCCGGTCCAGGGCACTGTCCCAGCCGGGGATGCAGATGAAGTCGGACACCACGAAGACCAGCGAGCTTCGCCTGATGCTGTTGAACCCGGACTCCAGCAGCTTCGTCAGGTTGGTCATCGTCCCGCCGGGCGCCTGATGCTGTCTCTGGATGTCGTTGATCAGGCGGAGCACCTGAGCCCGGCCGCCGCGGGGAGGAATCGCGACCTGCTCATCGTTGTCATACAGGATGGCCCCTACCCGGTTCCCGTTTCGCGTGAGCAGGCGCGCCAGCATGCCGACGAAGTCGACCATGACCGACTCTTTATGCCTCTCGACGGCGCCGAAAGCCATAGACGGACTCATGTCTAGCAGGAACCATGCCGTGACCTCGCGGTCTTCCATGAACTGGCGCACGTAGGGCCTGTCCATCCGGGCCGTGACGTTCCAGTCGATGTGGCGAACGTCGTCCGGCGGCTGGTACTCGCGCAGTTCGGCAAAGTCCAGGCCGCCACCCATGAAGAGGCTGCGGTAGTCTCCCTGGAGGATCCCGTCGAGACGGCGCAGCACCTGCCACTCGAGGCGTTGCAGCACCCGCTCCGGGGTCTGTGGGCTATCTGACTGGACGGGCGCCTGCATACTCTCTCAACGGCACATCCGGCATCGGGATGGCGTCCATTAGCCTGGCAAGAATATCGTCGCTTTCGATGTTGTCCGAAAGGGCTTCGTACGAGAGCACAAGACGGTGCCTTATGGTGTCGAGTGCAACGTCGCGAACGTCTTCCGGCAGGGCGTAGTCGCGTCCACGTACGAAGGCGAGGGCCCTTCCCGCGAGTATCATGTTGATGGACGCGCGGGGGCTTGCCCCGAACAGTATGTACCGACTCAGGTCTTCGAGGCCGTACTGTTCGGGCTCGCGAGTCCCCGTGACCAGCCTGACCGAGTACTCCATGAGAGCCGGGTCCACGTAGACCCTGTCCGCCTGGCGCTGGAGTTCGAGCATCTCGTCGACGCTGACCACCGGCTGCACGTCCTGCAGCGTGGTCGTCATGCGCTCCACGATCACGAACTCCTCGGTCGCGCTCGGGTAGCCGACGAGCACCTTCATCATGAACCTGTCCACCTGCGCCTCGGGCAGCGGGTAGGTGCCCTCGGCCTCGATGGGGTTCTGGGTTGCCATGACCAGGAACGGATTCGGCACAGGGAAGGACTCGCGTCCGATGGTGACCTGCCGCTCCTGCATCACCTCGAGCAGGGCGCTCTGGACCTTTGCCGGCGCGCGGTTGATCTCGTCGGCCAGCAGCAGGTTGGTGAAGACAGGTCCCAGCGACGTGTTGAACTCCCCCGTCCTCTGGTTGTAGATGCGGGTGCCCACCAGGTCGGCCGGCATGAGGTCGGGTGTGAACTGGATGCGCTGGAACTCACCGCCAATCGCCTGGGAGAGCGTCTTGACTGCCATGGTCTTCGCCAGACCCGGCACTCCCTCCACGAGGATGTGGCCCCTGGCCAGCAACGCAACCACCATGCGCTCCAGCAGGTGATCCTGGCCCACGATGACCTTCTTCACCTCGTAGAGGACCCGTTCCATCGGTTGGTTTAGTTCAGTGTTGGTCATATACGCTCTTCACCTCTTGATCTTACAGGGGTGAGTAGACCGACAATTCGTTCGTCCTGAGCTTGTCGAAGGACACCCCCAGCCCTTGGATTCCCGCTTTCGCGGGAATGACGGTTTGAAATACATACCCCTGTCAGACCTCTTGATACACTACCGCTCCGGGCCTCCGGCGGCGCCCGCTGCTATGTCGATCGGCACCGCGAACCCTATACCAATGAAGACACCCTGTTCGGAAGGGTTGACCAGTCCGGTAACTATGCCAACCACCTGGCCTCGGCGGTCCAGAAGCGGTCCGCCTGAGTTCCCCTTGTTCACCGCCGCGTCGAACTGGATCAGGTCCCTCAGGACCTGGTCGCTGCCCGATACTTTGAAGTCGCGGTCCAACCCAGACACCACGCCGGCGCTCATCGAGGCTACCAGACCCAGTGGGTTGCCTACCGTAAACACCTCGTCTCCCACTCGCAGTCCGGCCGAGCTGCCAATGGTGGCCGGAACTATGAGGCCCGGCAGCGAGGTGGGCGTCAGGACCGCGATGTCCCTCTCGGGATCGACACCGGAAACTATGGCGTGAGACTCACTCCCGTCCGCGAAGGCGATCTGGACCTCCGACGCTCCATCGACGATATGCAGCGATGTGAGCACCGTGGCGTCGGCGTTGACGACCACGCCGGTCCCAATGCCGAATCCCTCTTCCTCGTCTTCCCTGTCCGTCTGCACGATAACCAGGGACGGCAGAATGGCCCGGTACACCAGCGCCGATATGGCCGGCTCTGACGTCTCAGCCATGGATGCCAGGGCCTCCGCAACCGCCTCGTCCACGTTCGCAGTGGCCGGTTGGGCCTCGTCGCTACTGTAAGTCCTCCAGAGCAGCAGCGTAACCAGCAACAGGATTGACAGGAGGCCGAGATACATCCAGAACGAAGACTGCCTGAGCAGCGACCGGAATCGACTCACCCACGCCAGGGGCCGGGAAGCCGATCTGTCTTCGGACTCCCCCGCTGTCGGCGGCTCGGAGTCAGGACTGTATGACTGGATTGTTCCGCGGCGCAGTACCGCCTCCTAAGTGCCTCTTGCACGCACGCTGAACGCTGCATGACCTATCTGAGAGTAACACAGCAGCATTGACTCATTCTCAACGCCTGACTGCTATCGTCAGCGCGACATGATACCCGTCGCCGTCCTGCCTCACCTGCCCCAGCAGCGCCTGATCTTCCGAGTCATCGTTAACCAGCCGATCGCTCTCATTCGTCGTGCTGCGAGGCCCATGCTCAGAGTAGGGCTCCGACTGCAGGACGACGTCCGTGACTTCATCCGGGAAGTGCATCTGTGATGTCAGCAGGCGTTGTTCGTCTGTATAGGCTTTGAAGTGGATGTGAATGGTCCTGCCCGGATACGCGCCGGGATAGATCGTGTCGAACTCGGCGAGTCCGTCTGCGTCGGTAATCTGCTTTCCTCGCAGGAAAGTCTGGCCGGACGTGTCTGCGCCATCGTCACCCTGTCCACGGTAGCCGGAATAGAGGCCTGCCGCGTCGGTGTGCCAGATGTCCACGAACGCGTCGGGAATCGGCGCGCATGAGCCCGCCTCGACCAGGCGGAACGAGACCAGCAGCGGCGTGCCGGGCTTCCCCTCAGTGATGTCGCGCCGCACCATGCCGGCGTCGAAGTAGAACGGCCCTTCGGTCTTCGAGGGGGTGAGATCGCAGGAGGGCTGAGCCACGTCGGTGGAAGCAGCGGGCGTCACGACGGTGTTGACCTCGGCTGGAGCAGCATTGCCTGAAGAGTCTTCGGCATCATCTCCGCAGGCTGAGAACGCCAGGGTCAGGAGCAACAGCAATAGAGCGGGGACACACCGGGAGACTCTCATGTTGTCTTTTCTCAACTGCACATGGGCGATGCACTTCGGAACTTGGCGCGCAGGCAACAATGCCTGTAACGTGTCAGCGATGGCTGAGGTTAGGATTGGGGCGATCCGGGACTAACTCCAGGGGCCGATTCCCGTTTACATAGTTGGCAGCTTTTTCTGTCACTCGAGGAGACAATGAGTAAGAGAATCGCAGTTACAGCCGGTCCATTCCTATCCCGCCGACGACTTGGAGGGTCCCGCATCTTTCGTATTGCAATGATGGGTGTGGTGGTCGTCCTGGCGGCGGCCGTCCTGGCAGCCTGTGGGTCGGACGAACCGGAGGTAAGTCAGCCCACAGCGACGGCGCCCGCCGACACTCCCGCTCCTGCACCCACATCAGAGCCCTCCCCAGTTCCGACGGAGGCTCCGGTTGCTGAAGCGAGGTCCGTTGGAGATGTGGAAGGTGTGACCTTCACCGTTGGAGAGGGCTCCAAGGTCACTTTCTCCGTGCGGGAGGAGCTGGCGTCTGTGCCGCTGCCATTCGATGCCAAGATAAGCACGACCGCGCTCTCGGGTGAAATCCACCTGGACGGGCGTGACTCTGTAATCGAGATCGACCTTCAGAGCCTGAGCAGCGACAACTCCTTCCGGGACCGCTACATCCGGTCCAGGATGTTCGGCGAGCACCCCACCGGCGTGGTCACCGTAAAAGGAATGAGTGATCTGCCGAGCGGGTTCATCAGCGGAGAGACCGTTACCACTGATGTCGAAAGCGATCTGCTGATCCGGGAAGTGACAGCCCCGCTGACGTTCGAGGTCGAGGCACTTGACGAAGGGACCGTGATCTCCATAACGGGCCGCACGACGTTCACATGGGACGATCTGCAGATGCAGAAGCCTTCGGCCAGATCGGTCGTGAGCCTCGATGACGAAGTCAAGGTAGAGGTGGTGCTGTCAGCCACGCCCGCAAACTGAGGCTCCTTCGCATAACCCCCTCTCCTCAGGGCTGACAGGGGTAGGTAAACCGACAACTCGTTCGTCACAGGATCAAGTCCGGCGCAGGCTCTGAGCTTGTCGAAGGACACCCCGTCCTCTGGATTGCCGAGCGGCGAGCCACTAACGTGGGTTCCCGCTTTCGCGGGATGACGGTTTGCGAATGCCTATCCCCGTAAGCTCCCTCGGGGTGAGGGTGAAAGTGGCCTAATGCCAAGCTAAGGGGCACCACTCCCGTGGTGAAGCTCCGGTTGGTCGGTTTACTTTATGCTTCATGCCGGTTTACTTTATGGCTAATCTTTTGTAGGCTAATGACAATTAGCCTTAATCGCGCCGCATACGACTCGATGTGGTCATAGAGCAGGGCTCTCTGGCTCCACTTCGCAGGTCATCGCCGATCCGAACGGGCTACCCAACGACCACATGGCGTAATCACACGCAATTGGTATTGTGTCAAATTCCGCAATACTTCCCTGATGTGTGTCTGAGCAGGATGAGATAGCGCTTATGATTTCTGTAGAGCATAGTCTGCAAGACCTTTTCAAGACCCAAGCCTTGGAGACTCCAGATGAGCCGGCAATAGTGTTCGGCCATGAGGAGATGTCTTACAGTCAACTTGATGAGGCGACGGACGCACTTGGCGTCTACCTTCGCTATTGCGGTGTTTCAACTGATGACCCGGTTGGCATTTTCATGGAGACCTGCCCGGAGTACATCGTCGCGAGCATCGGAACTCTGAAGGCCGGCGGGGCCTTCATGCCCATGGACCTCGACTCTCCTGAACCTTTGCTGCGGGCCATAGTCGCAGAATCGCAGCCCAAGGTGGTGGTCACCAAATCTCCCCACCTGTCCAGACTGGACGGATTCATGGGGACGCACATACTGTCCATTGACAGTGATCAGTCCTGGAGGAGCTTCGATGCAGCAGCCGGTGGTACCCACGTCGCCACTGACAGCCTGGCGTTCATCCCCTACACCTCGGGCACGACCGGAGACCCGAAGGGGGTAATGCTGGCCAG
>JAGWBK010000047.1:41139-51915 GCA_021295915.1 Dehalococcoidia bacterium | reverse complement strand
CCAGATTCTCCGTTCCGGGGAAACCGTATTGGGAGACCCGTATCGTACCGCCAATGTAGACCACGACTTCATCGATCACGGGTGGGAGATCGATTCCAGATACAGCGAGTACACTTGAGTAAACCGAGTGTGTGTGGACCACGGCTCCGGCATCCGGGCGCCTCTGATAGATACCGACGTGCAGCAGGCTTTCAGATGAGGGGGCAAGGTCGCCTTCTACAGGCTCGACTTCGAAGTCCGTCACAACTATGTCGTCCGCAGTCATGGCCTCGTAGGCTGTCGATGCCGGCGTGACTGCCATCAGGTCGCGGCCGTTGTCGTTTCCGAGTCGGACGCTGATGTTCCCGGCCGTACCCGTTACCAGACCGAGGTCGGCCATCCGCCGAGCGGCATCAGAAACTGCCTGCTTGTCATCTTTCCATTTGCTAGACATGAGAGTGATTGTATCCAGTTTATACGGAGCTTAGTCGATTTACACTGGCAGGCTAAATCTGAGACTGTGTCAGTTTGGAAGGCAGAGTTTTCCCCCTCACCCCAGCCCTCTCCCTCAGGGAGAGGGGGTCTGTTGGTGGTACTCATGCCTATCTGTGTACCTTTTACATACCCCTATCAGCCCCCGTATCAAGTCCGGGGCAGGCTCTGAGGGAGAGGGGATCTGGATTCGGTAGGGAGCCATTCACCAAATTGACACATCTTCATAGTTCAGGCTAGCAGTGGTCCGATGCTTTCATGTACCTCCAGCCAGCGTTCGTAGTGGTCCTGGTACTCGGCTGCTGCGGCAGGACCGGGCGCCGAGGTGCGAGCTTCCTGTGACGCTGCTGCTGCCGTTTCAGCCAGCGAACTGTATTCGCCCATTGCGGTCATCGCGATCGCAGCGCAACCTAGGGCAGTCACATCAGACTGATTGTACGTGGAGATGGGGCGTCCCAGGACGTCTGGCAGTATCCGCCTGAAGGTGGTCGAACGGCTGAGGCCACCACCTAGTGCAATGCTGTCCGCAGTGATACCCGACTCGCTCTCAAGCTGTTCGAGATTTGCTCGAATCGCGTATGAGAATGATTCGAGTGCCGCCCTGCCAATCTGTCCCGGAGTCGGGCCACCAAACGTTATAGGCGTAGGGAAGAGGATTCCCCCCAGCCTCATCCCGACCACAGACATATCCATAGCCTGCGGTCCGAAGTGACCCGTTACCCCAAACGATCCCAAAGGAGCTGTACCGGCAAGGCTGTCCAACTTCTCGTAGTCAAGCCCGCTGCCGGACAGGGTCTCGACAATCCAGTGCCACACGTTGCCGATGTCCCCTGCGCTGCTCTCCAATGCCCACAGTTCAGGGATTTGGAACAGTCCAGTCCAGGTCTTCATTTCGGACGACTGAACCGGCTCGGGGACCAGCATCTGAACGGGTGCGCTCCACCCGGCGATTATCCCAACCTGCCCTGTCTCGACAACTCCGGCTCCAAGCATCCCGCACTGGGTGTCGGCACCCGCAACAACCACGGGGGTACCCGAAATGGATGCGATTTCTCTCGCGTTCACGGTTCCGCGAATCTCGGTCGCCTCGTGGAGCGACGACTTGGGACATCTCAAACTCAGCTCTTCGAACATATCCGATGCCCAGGTTCGTGTTCGAATGTCGAGCAGGCCGCTTGCCGCTGCCAGGGTAGGTTCACAGCCGAGATTTCCAGTAAGGCGATATGCGATCCAGTCCGCAAGAGTGAAGACGTGAGCCAACTCCTCGCATTCTGCAGGGCGCGTGTCGCGCAGCCATGCAAGCTTGCCGGCAGCCATCATGAAAGTGGGCCGGTGGCCTGTAGTCTGGTACAGAAGAGCCCCGTGCTGGGCATCGAGCGCTGATCCCTGAAAGACCGCGCGCGTATCCGTGTTTGGTCCCGCATGTATGGGGCGGCCTTGACTGTCTACGAATACCAGGGACTGGCGTTGCGATGTAATGGAGACTGAATGAGGTCTGTGTTCGCCGTCACTGGTGCACTCACTAATGGCGCTGCACAGCAATTTCCAGCACGCTTCGAGGTCGAAGCTCCTTTCGAAGGTGCCTGCGTCTGGCTCATCCTGGTATGCCCATGGTCGGGAGACAGACCGTGTAACTTTGCCAGCGGGATCTACCAGATGGCAGCGGATCGAGCTTGAGCCTGCGTCGATCACGAGCACGAGGTTTGGGGGCATCACTCTCATGCTGGCCATCTCCTGTGAGTGGTCAGGAGTGGTAGGTATTCTCAGTTTTCGCCCTCACCCCAGCCCTCTCCCCCAGGGAGAGGGGGTCTGTTGGTTGGTGTCCGTGCTTGTTTGTACGCTAATACCTACCCTTGTTGGTCCTCAGGGAGCTTACAGGGGTAGGTAGACTGACAATTCGTTCGTTCCCGGATCAAGTCCGGGACGGGCTCTGAGCTTGTCGAAGGACATCCCTATCCCCTGGATTCCGGCCTTCGCCGGAATGACGGTTTGCGAATACCTACCCCTATAAACCCGTTGAGGGAGAGGGAAAATTGTGGCGGTCGGGCCATACTTTGGGAACTACGAGGTTAGCTGGTCGTCGGCCCTCGATGAAGCTGATGATGTCGTCGGTCACCATCTTGGAGTGGCGCTCGATTGTCTCGTCGGTAGCCCCGCCTACATGAGGCGTCAGGATCACGTTGTCCAACTCCAGCAGCGGGTTACCTGGCGCGATTGGGTGGGTCTCAAATACGTCGAATGCGGCCCCACTGATGCTGCGTTTGCGGAGCGCATCCAGCAGCGCGGCTTCCTCCGCTATCTGGAAGTCGGAGCAGTTAACGAGGTATGCCGACGGCTTCACCTGTGCGAAGAACTCGGCATCCAGCAGTCCCGTCGTGTCGGGGGTTGCTGGCACGTGAACGCTGATGAAGTCCGAGACTTTAGCCAGGGTATCAAGGTCCACCATGCTGACGTCGTCGGGAGTGTCGGTCACGTATGGGTCGTAGGCCACCACCTTCATTCCGAGACCCGCGCACATTTCGGAGAGTGTACGGCCTATAGCTCCCAGCCCAACGACTCCGACTGTCCGAACGCCGACTTCGACGCCACGAAAGTCGGTATAGCCGGCTATAGGATGGAGCCAGCTCCCCGAGCTGACGTATTCATGAGCCTCGGTGATCCTGCGAGCCAGAGACAGGATGAGCGCGAGGGCGTGCTCGGCCACGGCACGGGCATTACGACCGGGCGTGTTCACTACGATAACGCCATGTTCGGCGGCGGTCTCGATGTCAACCTGTGTTGTCGACCCGCGGCAGATTCCGACGAATCGCAACCCCGGGCACTCCTGGAAGGTCTCTTCGAATACGAAGTCTGCTTCTACGACCAGTATCGAGATTTCTTCAGTAAGAATTCGGGCTGTGAGCTCATCCGGGTCTGTGAGCATGCGTGTGTCCAGCCAGCTCTCGTAGGAGACATCCATCTGTGTGCGAAGCCGGACAAGCTGGCCCTCGTCGAAAGGAGCGAGAATCAGAGCGTGCATGGTCTGCTACAGCAGGCGCCTGACAACCGGTATGCCAAGCACTGCGCCGCCGATCCATAGTCGCGCGGCAATCAGCAACTTTTCTCGAGTGCTGAGACCAATTCGCTGGGAATACACGTCGAACCCGGATTGCTCGATTCTGTCGAGGATCGCTCCGTACGCCCCGTGAAGGCCACGCAGGCACGCTCTGGACTCCGGCTCCACCATGCTGAACAGGGGCCTCGACCGCTCGTAGTACGACCTCGCACGGTCAACCTGGTACCTCATCAGGGACCTGAACGGTTCATTGACTACCCGGCTCTTCAGATCTTTCTCCGTGTAACCGAATCTGGCCATCTCGTCCTGAGGCAAGTAGATCCGATCGCGTCCGGCATCTTCGTCGAGGTCTCTCAGTATGTTGGTGAGCTGCAGAGCGATGCCCATGTCGACCGCGAGGTCCTCGGCGCGAGGATCGTCGTACCCGAAGACCTCGATACAGATCAGACCGACGACCGAGGCTACCTTGTAGCAGTAGTCCCGGAGTTCAGCGAAGTTGGCGAACCTGTCTTTGACGAGGTCGGACTCTACGCCATCGAGGATCTCGTCGTAGTATCTGACCGGGATGTCGAACGTGCTTGTCGCGTTCGACAGTGCGATGTACTCGGGTTGAACGTGGTGCGAGCGATCAACTTCAGCCTCTTCGTGCTGATCGGCCAAGGCAACAGCCAATGTGCGCCGAGAATCGGCGAACATCCGGCGCTTGTCGGAGAGGGGGGTATCGTCATCGGCGATATCGTCCCATAGCCGACAGACCGCGCGCGTCGCTTATGGGTAGGCAGCGTACGAAAGGCGTAGTAGAAGTTCTTGGCGTGTTCTTTCGCTACCTGCTGACAGTGGTCGTAGGCTCGTTCGAGTACGGCGGCTTCTAGCTGTGTTGAGGACGAACGCATAGGTCCCTAGCACTGCAGTCCCGCGCCCCTGTCATGGGGAATCGACATCGTCGCAGTGAAGGCGCGAGATCGTCTGCTACATGGAACGCTACCACGATGGCAGTAGGGGGACAAGCCAGGAGAGGCTGTGTCAGTTTGGTAGGCAGCGTTTCCCCCCTCACCCCCGTATCAAGTACGGGGCAGGCTCTAGCCCTCTCCCTCAGGGAGAGGGGACCTAAGACTCCGTAGGGACGTACCCACCAAATTGACACAGCTTCACAAGCGAGTGAAGGTGGCCGATTACTGACTTGGGGCGAACTCGTGCCCGCGTTTTCAGTAGCGGTAGTTGTTGGGATCGAAATGTATATCCATTGGCTCGCCGTGGACTTCGCACTCGGGGTCCCTACAACCAGTGTATGACTCGAAGTACTCCACGTCGATGGTGGCGAGAAAGGGGTCGAAATCCGGGTCTTCACACTCGCTCATGAACTCGAAACGCGGTGAATCCAATACCTCGAATGCGATTTCGGTCTTTGCGTCGGTAGCTGCATGGCTCTCTGCTTCAGGCTCCACCTGCTGAACAGGTCTGTCCAGGACCGCTGCTGGAGCATCGGCAACCAGGGCGGGGTCCGTCCTGGGCGTGGTCACAGGTGTGGCCTGAACGTTCCGTGTCGAGCGTGGAGGCTCGGTTGTGTGTTGAGGCTTGGGCAGCGGGAATGTCGGGCTCTTTCCAAAGGCCCGGCTGAGGAGCTCCCTTGCCGCCGATACGCGGTGTCCGGGATTGGCGCCGCTGAACTGTCCCTGCATTACCTCTATGAGGAAGAGGCAGATGTCTCTGCCGTCGTCCGTCTTGATCCTGATGAGCCTGGAGAGGGCCGGGTCTATCGTCACCCACTGCTTGTCTTCGGCCACCTTGCGGGGAGCGGCATTCTCCGCGATCAAGTCTGAGGCGTCGGCATGTCCATAGATGACGAGAAGACGGGCTGCTGTGAGCCTGTGGTTGAGCTTGCAGCCGTCAATGTCCCCGTTCATCGCCTCGATGCCGTCGGTGTTGTCTCTTATGAATTCTGGGATGTCCATTGGTCAGGTCTTCACGAGATAGAATATATGTTCTGTACAGGATGATAGTGGGTGTGGGTGGTAGCGTCAAGGGTGTTAGCTCAAATCGGAATTGGATGTTAATAGAGGAAGCTTCTCAAGGTAGTTTGATAGACTCAAGTGTAGAAAATCGTCGATCAGTGGAACTCGGTAAGGGTAGCGGTCTGGAGGCAGACAGATGTCGGACAAGTACACCCTCCAACTAGAGAATTTCCGCTCGATTCGCGACGCAACTGTAGAGATAGCACCCTTAACCGTGATCTACGGAGCGAATGGTTCGGGCAAGTCGTCGCTGATCTATGGTCTGCTCACGCTTAGGAATTTCTTTAACAATCCGGCCCAGAATGTTCCGAGCCTATTCTCGTATCCAACAATCAGTCTCGGGGGCTTGAGGGAGGTTATACGCAACCATATTGAAGATGCACAGCTGTCGCTCTCCCTTACTGTTCTGGGTGAAGATCGTGCGTCTAGGGTATGGCTGTCAATTGCGAACTTTGGCGGACAGGTTGGTGTGGAATTTTCGGGTCCGAATAGAGACTTTCAACCAGCCTATATGAGTTTGGACATCCCATTTCCCTATCGCGGTGATCAGCAGACGTCTGTCAGGCTAAATCTGGCCACATCGGATGAATTTGCCCATCTTACGGCACCGCCCGCTTACGTGAATTGGAACGGAATCAGTGTTGGACTTGAACAGGACGAATACGGTGTTGATCCTTCAGTACTAGTGCGTAACATTAGGAACGCGAATTCTCCCATGGGTCTAGCACGCAGTGTGGGATTTGTACCGCTAAGACGCGGGTTCGCGACTCCGGTGTACAGCGTATCGAATGTGACGCCTACCTTAGCTTCGGATGTTGAGGTGGCATCACTGCTGGCTACTGACCGGTTCCTAGAATACTCGGTCAGCCAGTATCTGGAATCGGTCGCCGATCGTCAGCTTCGAGTTCGTATGCAGGTTGGTACTTCCTTATTCAACTTGGACTCCGTGCCAATAAACGGTGGCGTGCCGGTATCTATCGTCAATGAAGGATTCGGTATCAATCAGCTAGCGCACATGCTTACCATCTGCCTCTATGGGGACACAAAGCTAGTCGCCATCGAAGAGCCTGAGATCCACCTCCACCCCTCGATGGTCAGGAAGCTCGTCCACGCGATGGCGGAAATCGCTACCGAACGCGACAAGCGCATCATCGTTTCCACCCATAGTGAGACATTCGTACTGGCGCTTCTTGCTCAGATTGCTGATGGGAAGATCGGTGTGGATGATGTCTCGTTCATCTTCGCAGAGAAAGAGGATGGAGAGAGTACGTTTACCAAGCAGGAAGCGACTCAGGACGGGCAGATATCAGGAGGCCTTAGGTCGTTCATAGCCTCTGAGCTGGAGGATATGGCGATTCTCTTTGGTGAGCCATCGGAAACCAGCTGACCTGGACTGATGATAGTCGTCCTTAACGAGTGGATTTTCCACGATCTTTACGGCCGTAATGGCGATCATAGACAGCGCGAAGCGGCACAATTCCTGGGATCTCTTGTACGGTCTGCCGACATTATGGTGGTCCCTAGCGAGCCTCGCTGGATCGGCAAGGCAAATGGATTGATGAGGTTCATGGATGCTCGTCGCAGAGCAATCAGCAAAGTGTTCCGAAGTCTGTATGATGACAGTGACAGGACAATCAGAATACAAGCTGATATGGCTGAAGATGTGCCCGACCATCTGTTAAGCCAGTTGCCGGTTGAGGACGTATATTTGGTATCTGCTTACCTGTCAGCAGATGCTGATGTTCTCGTCACCACCGACGAACCGCTGTACGAGTCGCTGGCGGAATCTGATCTGGTGACCTGCCGAATGAGGGACGACTTCCTGGCGGACTACTAGACGCGAAGTCTTAGCACCTACCTGTCCCTGACCATTAGGAAGTGGGTGAATTCTTCGATTTCCTGGCGGTGTGGCAATCGCCTCCATCGCCATGTCTGCCCACTCGCTGACCTCGGTTCCGGCCTGCTCCTGGACTCCTGTACGGTCCATTATCTCGAGGACTGAGGAGACGTCGTCCTCGTCGAGTTCGTCTTTTTGATAGATGCTGGTCAGCCTTCTGCCGTCGGCGTCATCGGCTGTTTCCATTGCCAGTACCACGGGGTAGGAGTTCTTCTTGCGCCTGATGTCCGATCCGACGGGCTTACCTGTGACGTCCTCCTGTCCCCACACACCCAGGACATCGTCCCGGATCTGGAAGACGTAACCGAGGGCCCTCCCGCACTCCCTGAACGCGGCAACTGTCTCGGCATCGTCTGTGCCAACTGCCGCGCCCAGGTTGAGCGAGCACCTGAGCAGCGCTCCTGTCTTCCGGGAGATCATCCGGCGATAGTCGGACATGCTAATGTCGCGTCGGCCCTCGAAGGAGATGTCGAGGTACTGGCCTTCGATCATCTCCAGGTAGGACTCGGTGAGCAGGTCGGCTGCGGTCACAGCGCGACGGCTGTCGACTCCTGACGAGGGCAGGCCGTGGAGTGCGGAGTCGGCTACCACCCGGAGCACGTTTCCTGAGACAAGTGCCTTCGGTTTGCCCCATACGGCCCAGATCGTCTTGCGGCCGTGGCGTGTCTCGTCCTCGTCCTGTATGTCGTCGTGGACCAGCGAGAAGTTGTGAATGAATTCGAGCGCAACAGCGGCGGGTATGGCCTGGGAGGCTGTACCGCCCACAGCCTCGCACCCGAACAGGCAGAGCGTTGGTCTGACGGTCTTTCCTGTCGTCGCCGTTATCGGAGCGCCGGTCTCATCCGCCCAGCCCATGTAGTACCTGAGCATGTCGTACACGAACGAATGGCTCTGGGACAGCTCCGACCGCAGCGCGTTCTGGATGGACTCGCCGTAGCGTTCGATCATTGGAGGCAGCGGCACGGGCTCCATGTCACCTGAGGTTTTGAGATCAGTAATCAAGCGTTTTTCGCCCCTCTTTCAGGGTACCGTTTGTAAAACTTTTCACTTGCAGGTTTCAAGAGGCGTGTGCTATATTTCGCCCGAATCCAGAACTTGGCCAGAACGGGATTTTACCCCTTGTAACCCCGTTCGCACGGTCGCCCCCGCCTTAGCTCAAGGAGTCGTCTTCAGCGACATGCTTGACGAGTATTTCCGGCAATATGCCCTGATTGCCATCTTCGTTGCGGTAGCTTCGGCAGTGCCAATCGGAATGCTGGTAGCAAGCTGGATGTTGACGGTTCTCAAGATCAGGCCATACGCTCCGGACCCGATCAAGAAAGCGATCTACGAATGTGGGTTCGAAACGCTTTCCGGGCGGTGGAGCCAATTTAATTTCAGATTCTACTCCTTTGCTCTGATCTTTGTCGTCTTCGACGTAGAGGTCGTATTTCTCTTCCCCTGGGCGGCGAGCTTCGGCTTGCTTTCGGCCCAGTTCGGTGCGTTCGTACTTCTGGAGATGCTGGTGTTCGTTGCGATCCTTGTAGTCGGGTGGCTATATGCCTGGCGCAAGGGATCGCTGGAATGGAGTTAAGGCATGACGCTGGACCCAACCTCAGGCCTTCTTCTACACCAGTCCACCTGGGACTTAGACAGGGAAGAAGGGAACTACGTAAATCACCTCAAGGCCACTCACACGGATGCTCTGGCTGAGCCCCTGCTCGAGGTGCCTGAGGAGTTCGATCGTAACATCGCCATCACTTCTGTTGATGCCCTCATAAACTG
Organism: Dehalococcoidia bacterium; assembly: GCA_021295915.1. Lineage (NCBI taxonomy): Bacteria > Bacillati > Chloroflexota > Dehalococcoidia > Dehalococcoidia bacterium. The sequence continues at coordinate 42,716 of JAGWBK010000047.1, read as the reverse complement.
GGGGCGCAAGTCTGCGGTCTGGCCTCTGTCTTTCGGACTGGCCTGCTGCGCTTTCGAGATGATGGCAAGCGCGATGTCGAGGTTCGACATCTCCAGGTTTGGCATGGAGGTATTCAGGCCTTCACCCAGACAGGCCGACCTGATAATCATCGCGGGCACTGTAACCTGGAAGATGGCCCCTGCTATCGAACGCGTCTATCAGCAGATGGCTGAACCGAAGTGGGTGATATCGATGGGAGTATGCGCCACGAGCGGAGGGCCCTACTACGGCTCGTACAGCGTGGTGCCGGGAGTCAACCACATAATTCCGGTCGACGTCTATGTGCCAGGCTGCCCACCACGTCCCGACGCCCTTCTGTATGGCATCATGCAGCTTCACGAATTCAGCAGGGAAGGAAGTAGGTAAGTGAAGGTGATCACCCTCACCCCCGTATCAAGTACGGGGCAGGCTCCATCCCTCCCACGCCGAGGCGTACCTGCGACCCATCGAGGGAGAGGGGGCTCTTGACCAGGGCACACTCCGCGGAGGATGCGGCACGCCGGATCAACGAGTCCATTCCGGGAGCGGCCGTCGAGAGCACACAGACCGACGTCTGGGTGCTGCCTGAACACATACTTCCGGTGGCTCGGCTTCTCAAAGACGACCCCGCATTCGACTTCTCATTTCTTACCGCCCTGTCGGCGGTGGACTACGTCGAGTACTTCGAGATGGTGTACCATCTGGTCTCGCTACGACGGAACGCCAGTCTAGTCGTCAAGTCCAGGGTGTATGGCAGGGACGAGCCCGCCGTTCGGAAGGGCGCAGACCTGCAGGAGAGGGAAGTCTGGGACCTGATGGGCATCCACTTCGAGGGACACCCGAACATGAAGAGAATTATGCTCTGGGAAGGATTTCCCGGGCATCCGCTCAGAAAGGACTTTTTGGGTTAGTGGACTGCTCACATAGTTGTGATGGTCTGAAAAGTATCCTTCGACAAGCTCAGGACGAACGGTTGTGACAATCAGGACAGAACCAGTCACCATAAACCTTGGGCCCCAGCATCCAAGTACGCACGGGGTGTTCAGGCTGCGTGTCACGTTCGACGGGGAAGTGGTGCTCGGTGTCGAGCCGGTGTTCGGTTACCTGCACAGGGGTTCGGAAAAGCTGGCGGAATCGCGTACGTACGTCCAGATAGTCACGCTCACCGACCGCATGGACTACATCGCCAGCATGTCAAACAATCTGGCCTACGTCAGAGCGGTAGAGAAGCTGGCGGATATCGAAGTGCCTGAGCGGGCCCAGTACATTCGTGTAATCAGCGCGGAACTTCAGCGCATTGCCAGCCACATGATGGCGACAGGATTCCTCCTGAACGATTTGGGAGCGTTCGCCACGCCTCTCATGTACTGCTTCAGGGAGCGCGAGCGAATACTGGACCTGTTCGAGATGCTCTGCGGCGCTCGCATAACGTTGAGTTACATGCGTCCAGGCGGGGTTCTCCAGGACGCGCCGGACGATTTCTGGCCCGCGCTCGACCGGATCGTCGAAGACCTGCCAGCTTCGTTAGACGAGTTGGAAGACCTGATCACAAGTAACG
>JAGWBK010000047.1:16338-41096 GCA_021295915.1 Dehalococcoidia bacterium | reverse complement strand
TCAATGGCCCCATGCTCAGGGCTGCCGGGGTCCAGTGGGACCTGCGAAAGGCGGACCCCTACGAGGTGTACGATCGCCTGGAGTTCGACATTCCCATCGGCTCAGACGGGGACAACTTCGACCGCTACACCGTGCGCATCCAGGAGATGCGCGAGAGTGTGCGGATCATCAAGCAGTGCATCGAGCAGATACCTGACGGTCCTGTTCGCGCCGCCACACCGTTCTTCATACGAGCTCCCGAGGGAGACGCCTACGCGAGTGTGGAGGGGCCGAAGGGCGAGTTGGGATTCTACCTCGTGAGCGACGGGGGAATCTCGCCGTACAGGTGCAAGGTGCGCGCACCGTCGTTCATCAACCTGAATCCGCTGCGAGAGATGCTCATTGGCGGAAAGATGGGCGACCTGATTACGACATTCGGTTCAATCGACATCGTCCTCGGTGAGGTTGACCGGTGAACATCGGCGAGCTGTTCGAAGGCATTATCAGCTTCGGGAGCATCTATGACTTCATAGACGGCTTTGTTCCCGAGGGCCTTGACTGGCTGGTATTCACCGTTGGAGCGGTGATTCTGGCATTCATCGTCATCAACGTGATGATAATGTCCACAGCGGTCTATACGTGGTTCGAGCGACGTACCCTGGGCAGGTTCCAGAACCGACTGGGGCCAAACCGCTGGGGACCGTACGGTCTGCTTCAGCCCATCGCTGACCTTCTCAAGCTCATAACCAAGGAAGACACTACTCCCGATGAGGCGGACCGCTGGGTGATGCTCCTGGCGCCAATCGTGCTCCTCGTGCCAACTCTCGTGGTCGTTGCGGTTGTGCCGTTTGGTGACAACTCGTTCCTGGGACGACTCAATATAGGAATCCTGTTTGTTCTGGGTGTGACTTCGGTCAACACGATTGCCATCTTCATGGCTGGCTGGGGCTCCGCCAACAAGTACGCGATGCTTGGCGCGATGCGCGGAGTCGCGATGCTCGTAAGCTACGAGGTGCCCATGGCGCTTGCCGTCGTGGGCGTGTTGATCCTGTCAGGATCGCTTGCGATGTTCGATATAGTCCAGAGCCAGTCGATTCCGTTCCTGATAGTGCAGCCGCTTGGGTTCCTGATCTTCGTGGCCGCAGCGTCTGCTGAGATGAGCAGGACACCCTTCGACCAGATCGAGGCCGAATCGGAGCTCGGCTCCGGCTACAACACTGAGTACAGCGGCATCAAGTTCGCGCTGCTGTTCCTTGCTGAATTCATGGCTCCGATTATCAACTCGATGATAATCGTGGTGCTGTTCCTGGGAGGGACAAACGGCCCCTCGATTATCCCCGGGCAGATTTGGTTTATAGTGAAGACGTTCGTCGTGGTGTTCGCGCTTCTGTGGGTGAGGGCAACCTGGCCCAGGCTGCGCGTCGACCAGATTATGGGATTCGCATGGAAGGGCCTGTTCGCTCTTTCGCTGCTGAACATCTTCGCCATCGCAATTGAAGTCGTGATTTTCCAGGACGATGCGGGTAACATCTCTACTAGCTCGCTCTGGATCATGTCGGCAATCAACTGGGTGCTTACGGTGGTAGCGATCGTAGTTACAGCGAGGGTGCTCGGACAGAATAAGCTCGAGCGACCGGCGCCCACTCCTTCTCCACTGGCAAATATGTACGCGGAGGCTGATTAGATTATGTATGGCCTCTCACTGTTCAAAGGGCTGGGCGTGACGTTGAAGAACCTCATCTCTCCCGGACGCAACTTCACTGTTCACCAGTACCCCGATCGCAAGATCGGCCTGATCGGTCTGGCACGGATGAACAACCAGAACCCGGTGACGTTCGCCCTCAAGCGTCCAGGCGAGTCGATTAAGGCACTCGCCGGACTGACCAGCGTGCGTGATCGTCAGTACCAGCACCCGAGGTTCAGGGGTGAAGAGTTCTCCTGGTATGAGAACCGATGCACCGGGTGCGCGTCATGCGCGAAATACTGCCCGCTTGGGATCATTCGCATAGTGACGGACCCGGCCAAGACCGACATGCAGGAAGGCGATAAGTACTTCCTGGAAGTATTCGACATAGATATCGGACGCTGCATGTTCTGCGGTCTGTGCGTCGAGGCGTGCCCCTATGACGCGATACACATGGGCAGGTACAGCCGCCGGGACCTCGTGATAGACAAGGAGCGGCTGGTCTCTTCTCCCAAGCGTCCCAGCCACTGGTTCAGGCCGCAACTGTCTGCCAGCAGCGAGTACAACCCGCTGGAAGGAGACGAGGCCGACTGGCGTGAGGTCCACCGGCACGAGGGCCCGACCCTGACCGACCAGCAAAAGCGTTGGGGCCAGAGATGATTCCAGGTCAGGGGACCGAGGCGTCCCTGATTGTCGATGTCGTCTTCTGGGTGCTCGCGGTAAGCAGTATCATCGCGGCATTCGCTGTGGTACAGATGCGAAACCTGTTCCGGGCTGCGCTGTTCCTGATCGTTTCGTTCCTGGCTGTCGCCGGGATGTTCGTCCTGCTAAGAGCTGAGTTCATCGCCGCTGTACAGGTGCTCATCTACGTCGGCGCCATCTCGGTGCTGATAATCTTCGCCATTCTGATGACGGGAGAGGTCGAGACCGGCAGTCCGGCGCACTCGTTACGAATACCTGTCGCCATCCTGGCTGCGCTCTTTGGCATTCTTGCCATTTTCGTGACTGTTCAGACAGACTGGATAATCCTGGACGATGTCCTGCAGAGTGGGAACCTCAGCGCTTCTGCCACTTCCAGGATAAGTGAGGTATTCTCCAATACGATCCCCTGGATAGCTCGCCTGCTGGTGCAGGACTTCGTCCTGGCGTTCGAGGTGGCTTCCGTCGTGCTATTGGCGGCGATCATTGGCGCGCTTGCGCTGATTCGCGAGAGGTAGTCTTGCATATCGGAAACATTCCAATGTTTGCAGACCCACCGCTGTCGCTCCTGATGGAGTCTGACGGCGTGGGAGAGGCGCGCAATTGAGTCTCGACAATTTCCTGATAGTCTCGGCGATAATCTTCGCCATCGGGCTGTACGGAGCGCTTTCGAAGCGCAACGCTATCGCCGTGCTCATGTCGATAGAGCTCATGTTCAACGCGGTCAACCTGGCTGCGGTTGCATTCTCCAGATACACCGTTCCAGCGACGCTTTTTGGCCGTCCCGAGAGTGGCACTGAGCAGATGACGCATCTGCTGCTGACAGGCCAGGTCTTTTCGATATTCATCATTACGATCGCCGCCGCAGAGGTGGCGCTCGGACTCGCCATCGTGATCGCCGTCTATCGGAGTCGCTCGACCTTGTTCGTCACGGATGCGACCCAGATGAGGAAGTAACTTTTCATGTGGGAAAAGCATCAGGTTTGCGGGCAGGGACATAACCCTCTCCCACAAGGGAGAGGGGACATCTGTGCTTCCCGAATCGGTATGAGAAGAGAGTAGCTAAGTTCGTATGTGGGTCGAGTATCGCACCGTGCCCAGCCTTATGATGGCTGAGATGTGGAAGGACCTTCTGGAAGGCTTCCGGTCGGTGACATCATGGACTGGGGAGAGAGGACTCCCTTCAAGGTGTACGTTCCGAAGGGCAGAGAACACGTGGCCGACGAGATTCTGAGGAAGCTTTAGATGATCTCCGAATCCCTCGTCTGGCTTACCCTCTTCGCGCCGCTCGCGTCGTTCGTCCTCATCGGGTTCGTCATCTGGCCGCTCGCGTATACGCGTTCAAAGACCAACCCGGACCAGGGTCTCGACATTCTCGGAAAGTCTGCCGGATGGCTGACGATACTGGCCATTGGCATCAGCTTCGTCATATCAGTCGGGGCGCTCTTCAGCACGATCTCAAACCACGGGCATATTGAGTATGCGTCCCATGAGTGGCTATCGGTCGGCGACTTCACGTTCAACGTCGGCATCCTGATGGACCCGTTGACGGCCGTGATGCTCGTGGTCGTTACCGGCGTCAGCCTGATGGTGCAGATCTACTCGCTCGGATACATGAGCGAGGAGGAGAACCGTGGGTTCTCCCGCTACTACGCTTACATGTCGCTTTTTACGACCTCGATGGTCGGACTCGTGCTGGCATCGAACATCATCCAGGTGTTCGTGTTCTGGGAGCTCGTGGGGCTTTGCTCATACCTGCTCATCGGATTCTGGTTCACGAGGCCATCGGCTGCTAACGCCGCGAAGAAGGCCTTCATCGTGACCAGGGTTGGCGACTTCGGCTTCCTGCTCGCGATCATGTACCTGTTCTTCCAGCAGGACACATTGTCATTTGCTGGACTTAACGGCCTCGACATCCCCGACCTTTACTCTGCGGTGGAGATGGGACTAATCGCGGGCGGAGTGGCGACCTGGATTGCGGCCGGCATCTTTGCCGGTGCTGTAGGTAAGTCCGGCCAGTTCCCGCTGCACACTTGGCTCCCGGACGCGATGGAAGGCCCGACGCCAGTCAGCGCACTGATCCATGCGGCAACGATGGTCGCGGCGGGCGTGTTCCTGGTTGCGAGATTCTTCCCGGTGTTCCAGGCGTCGGACGAGATGATGATCGTCGTGGCAATTATCGGCGCGTTCACCGCGATCTTCGCGGCGTCGATGGGCCTGGTGATGAACGACATCAAGCGAGTACTGGCGTACTCGACTGTCAGCCAGCTCGGGTACATGATGCTCGCGCTCGGAGTGGGCGCGTACGCATTCGCGATATTCCACCTGTTTACCCATGCCTTCTTCAAGGCTCTGCTGTTCCTCGGATCGGGTTCTGTGAACCACGCCAGCGGCACCTTCAACATGCGATACATGGGAGGTCTGCGGCGTTACATGCCGTGGACGTATGTCACGTTCCTGATAGGAAGCCTTGCGCTAGCGGGAATATTCCCGCTGGCCGGGTTCTGGAGCAAGGACGAGATCCTCGCCAGCGCCTTCCATGAAGGCACTTCCCTGGGATACGTCGTGTACGCGCTCGGTCTGGCAGCGGCCTTCATGACTGCGTTCTACATGTTCCGGGCTCTGTTCATGACGTTCAATGGCGAATTCAGGGGAGGCGCAGAAACTGAGGCCGCAGAGTCGGAAGATGCCGAAGAACTGCACCTCGGGCACGTGAGCCTTCACGAGTCGCCGTGGACCATGGTCGCGCCAATGGTCGTTCTTGGGATACTGGCCGTGATTGCCGGGTTCATATTCAACCCGCTGATGGACCTCGGAGTCGTTCCGATCCACTGGTTTACCCACTTCATGGGCGAAGGATCGATTGCAGTAGAGATCCCTGACTTCGACGTTGTGCTCGCGGTAGTCTCCACTGTGGTAGCCGTTGCCGGAATATTCCTCGCTTACATGATGTACTACCGTCAGGCGTGGTCTGCCGAAGCAGTCGGAAGGCGATTCTCGTCCATTTACACGATGCTCAGCGCCAAATACTACTTCGATGAGTTCTACGAGGACGTTCTGGTCCGAAGCTTCTTCTACGGAGGAGTTGCCCGAATACTAGACTGGGGCGACAAGAACATCGTCGACCGGATCGCCAACATGATTGGCTGGTTGGGGGCAAATGTCGGAAGTATGCTGCGGCAGTTCCAGACAGGACAGATCCAGCAGTATGCGGCAGCGATCTCAATTGGAGTAACGATAATCCTGGGACTGTACATCTGGTTCCTTTAGAGAGGTATCTCAATAGTGCAATCCCTGGTAGATAGGTAAGAGTAAGAGTTGTTCACAGGACTTCTGACAGCTGCAGTGTTGCTGCCGATAGTGGCGGCGGTGCTTATCCTGCTGTTCGGGCGCGACGCCCGGACGGTGAGAATATTTGCTGTTGCCGTCTCCGTGGTCGAGTTCCTGCTGACGCTGTTCGTCTTCCTGAACTATGACACTTCAGAGGGCGCTGACCAGTTCCAGATGGTTGACAGGGTGGTGGACTGGATCCCCATCGAGTCGTTTGAGGTCCAGTACTACCTGGCCGTCGATGGTCTGAGCGCACCGCTGGTTATGCTCACCGGACTGCTCGGAATGGTCGCCATATTCGCTTCCTGGACCATAGGTCAACAGCGAAGGGAGCAGGGCGAGGAGCCGCGCGAACGCGAGTACTTCATGTGGCTGCTGGCGCTACAGGGCGCGGTGGTTGGCGTGTTCACATCGCTGGACTTCCTGCTCTTCTTTGTCTTCTGGGAACTCGAACTTATCCCGATGTTCTTCCTGATCTCGGTATGGGGCAGCGGACGTCGGGAATACTCGGCCATGAAGTTCCTTATATTCACGATACTGGGAAGCGCGTTCATGCTTGTCGGCATCCTGGTGCTGTACTTCTCGACTGGGTCGTTCGACATGACCGAGTTGCCTGCGCTGGTGCGCCAGGCTGGCACCGGCCTGCCTGCACTTGCGGTGTTCCTGCTTCTGTTCGTGGCATTTGCGGTCAAGCTTCCCGTTTGGCCGCTGCACACATGGCTGCCGGACGCTCATACTGACGCGCCAACTGCCGCGAGCGTGATGCTGGCCGGTGTGCTTCTAAAGATGGGCGCTTACGGCATGTTCAGACTTGGCGCCATCCTGCCGGACGTGCTACGCGACGTGTCGTGGGCCCTGGCCGCGCTTGGAGTTATAAACATCCTGTACGGGGCATCCGTCGTGCTCAGGCAGACCGATATGAAGCGACTCATAGCCTTCAGCTCGATCAGCCACATGGGTTTCATACTTCTGGGACTGGCATCCGCCGTCGGTGTGGCTGGAAGCGTTTCGCCAATCGGCCTGACCGGCGCTTCGCTGCAGATGTTCACGCATGGCGTGATAACAGGGATGCTGTTCCTGCTAGTGGGCTACGTATATGAGCGCGCGCACACAAGACACATCCCGGACCTGGGCGGGTTGGTCGGAAGAATGCCCGTACTGGGAGCCGCCCTGCTCGTCGCGGGACTTGCCTCGCTTGGACTGCCATCTACCGCCGGTTTCGTGTCTGAGATCCATGTGTTCCTGGGCACATTCCCGGTGTGGAGCTGGATGACGGCTCTCGGCGCCTTTGGCGTCGTCCTCACAGCGGGGTACATACTATGGATGATCCAGCGGGTAATGCTTGGCCCGCTGAATCCGAGATTCGCCGATCTCAAGGATGCCACGCCCCTGGAACTCGTGCCCATAGCGGCCCTGATCATTGCAATTATGGTGGTCGGAATCTTCCCGAGCACACTTACCGACGTATTTTCTACTGGAATAACGCCGATCGTTGAATCTCTCCAGATGGACCTGACCCTGAGCCGTAACTGAGTAACGAGACAGTAACAACTTGACTCTCAACGACCTATACCTGCTGTCACCTGAGATCGCTCTTGCGGGAGTAGCGATGCTGCTGATCCTGCTCGATCTTGTCGTGTCCAGGAAGGGTGTGCTGCTGGCCGTCGGGGTGATTGGCCTGGCATTGTCCGCCGTCTTTTCCCTGGTCCTCTGGGGCGACCTCGGCTCGGAGCCTTCAGGCCAGATGCAGGGCATATTCGGGACACTCGTAGTCGACAAGTTCAGCCTCTTCTTCAAGCTGCTCCTGGCAACGGCAGCATTGCTCGTGCTCCTGATTTCCGGCTCCTACGTCGACCGTATTGCGAGATTCAGGTCCGAGTTCTACGGACTGATCCTGCTTGCTACGTCCGGCATGATGTTGCTGGCTTCCACTACTGAGCTGATAACGATCTACGTTGCCCTGGAGCTGACCGCGCTGCCAACTGCGGCGCTGGCGGCGTTCCTCAGGGACGGTCGCTCGGCAGAGTCGGGGATGAAGTTCCTCATCCTGAGCGCCATTAGCTCCGCGATTCTGCTCTATGGGATGGTGTTCATCTACGGTCGCACGGGTACGACTTCTCTGCCCGAAATCGCGGCCCAGATCGAGGGAATGCTCAATGCAGGCGTGCTGGACCCGAGGGAGGCATTTGGTGACAGTAAAGCCCTCCTGTTTGGGATCACGCTCGTCATCGCCGGATTCGGCTTCAAGATATCGAGCTTCCCGTTCCAGTTCTGGGCACCCGACGTCTATGAAGGTGCGCCAACTCCCATTACCGCTTTCCTCTCGGTGGCGTCGAAGGCTGCGGGCTTTGCCGTCCTGCTCAGGGTGTTCTACATATCCTTCCCGATGGAAGTCGTCAGCGAGAACTGGGCTGCGATATTCGCTGTCCTGAGCGTGGCCTCCATGACATTCGGCAACCTGGTTGCGATTCGTCAGAGCAACATCAAGCGGATGCTGGCGTACAGCACCATCGCTCACGCCGGTTACGTAATGGTTGGGCTGGCGGCGTTTGCCTCGGGTTCGGCTGAGCAGACTGACATCGGCACCAGTGGCATTCTGTTCTACCTGGGTGGGTATGTGGCTACGAACCTCCTGGCATTCGGCGCAATAATCGCGATGTCGAACAGGCTCGACTCCGATCAGATTAGTGGGTACGCGGGAATGGTGAGGCGCGCGCCTCTGCTGGCTGCGATGCTGGGATTTGCGATGGTCTCTCTAACGGGGATTCCGCCCACAATTGGGTTCATGTCGAAGATATACCTGTTTGGCGCTGCCGTCAGTGCCGACATGGCGTGGCTGGCGATTGCAGGCATGGTAAACAGCGTGATCTCTGCCTACTACTATCTCCGGGTCGTCAAGGTGATGTTCCTTGATAAGGCTAAGGACGAGAGCTCGATCACGTCTGACGCCGCCACTGGCGTTGCTCTGACGGCCACCGCGGCTGCCACTTTCGTGTTCGGTGTCTATCCGACTCCCCTGATCGAACTGGCGCGGTCTGCGGCTTCTTCTCTGGGCATCTAATCCAAAGCTGAGGAGGTGGGGATGACCGAATCCTGCTGCGCGCCCTCGGCCGGAACTGAAAGACCGTCGTCGCGCCTCGCATCTGCCGCACTCGTCAGAACAGAACCACTCGAAAGCGCCCCCAGGGACATGGTCCGTATACCCGGTGGCACGTTTCTCATGGGGACAGATGACGACGCAGGGTTTCCCGCTGACGGTGAAGGTCCGATACGAGAAGTAGACGTCTCGCCATTCTTCATCGATGAGACCGCCGTGACCAACGCCCAGTTCGGAAGGTTCGTCCGGCAGACCCGCTATCGGACCGAGGCAGAGCGATACGGCTGGTCGTTCGTCTTCCACTCTTTTGTACCGAGAAAGGTCGCCAGGACTGTCACACAGGCAGTCGCCGAGGCGCCCTGGTGGTGGCGGGTAGACGGCGCCTGCTGGCGCAGGCCTGAGGGCCAGGGTTCAGGAATCAGCCGCAGGATGGACCATCCTGTCGTCCACATCTCATGGAACGACGCGCAGGCGTACTGCCGCTGGGCCGGGAAACGGCTGCCCACCGAGGCCGAGTGGGAGATGGCAGCCCGAGGCGGGCTGCTTGGAAAACGCTATGTCTGGGGCGACGACTTGACACCTGATGGCAGGCACATGTGCAACATCTGGCAGGGAGACTTCCCGAACACGAACACTATAGAGGACGGTCACGCCGGCACTGCTCCGGCCAGATCGTTCGACCCAAACGGATTCGGCCTGTACAACGTCGCCGGAAACGTCTGGGAGTGGCAGTGGGACTGGTTCAGTCCGACATTTCATAGCGACGGCCCCCGGATCGACCCCGCAGGTCCCCCGTCAGGAATGAGCAGAGTGATCCGTGGCGGGTCTTACCTTTGCCACGAGTCATACTGCAACCGCTACCGCGTCGCCGCCCGCAGCGCCAACACCCCAGACAGCTCCACCGGCAACATGGGCTTCCGCTGCGTGGCGGACGCTATACGGTGAGGCCGTGGCTGTGGTCAGTTGCAGCGGCCACTTTCGGGCTCGCTGTTCTGGCGGCCTGTGACCAGCCGCCACCTGCAGCTGACACTCCTACACAGGTACCGGTTGTTGCGGTAGCACCAACGAGCAGTCCTACGCCAGAGCCGACATCTACTCCAGTTCCGGAGCCAACTGAGACCGCTACTCCTGAACCAACGAGTACTCCGACTCCTGTTCCCACTGCTACACTTACACCCCGGCCGACTGCTACGCCGCCGCCCAAACCGACATCTACGCCTGTACCTACTTCAACGGCCACGCCTGAACCGACTGCCACGCTGGTTCCGTCTCCAAGTGCTACACCAACAAAGGTACCCACCTCGACTGCCATCCCCAAGCCGACTGCCACGCCACCTCCAACTAACACTCCTACTCCGAGACCAACGTCTACCCCAACAGCAACGCCCGTTCCCCCGGAACCTGGGGAGATCGCCTGGAAAGTAGATACTGGTAGCTGGATTGATGCGAAGCCCCTGGTACATGAGGGCATCGTTTACATAGGTTCACAAGACGATCTGTTGTATGCGCTCGATTCGGATACAGGTGACGTGACCTGGAGATATGATGCGGGGGCAAGCATCACCGCAACCGCTGCAGTCCACAACAGCACTGTGCTGATTGGGGACCTTGGCGGCTGGGTACACGCTGTTACTAGAGACACCGGGGAACGACTGTGGCGGAAGGGCAGGCTTGGTGAGGTGTGGGGGAGTGTCTCGACGAACGAGATCGGTGTATTTGTTGCAGATGATCTGGGCACTGTCACCGCATTAGGCTTGGACGACGGCTCTTTGCTCTGGGAGTACCAGACCGGGGACGCGATCTATGGCGGCACCAGTGTCTTCGACGGACTTGTCTACGTGGTGTCCTATGACAGTTGGGTCTACGCGTTGGACACAGAAACAGGCGAGATGGTGTGGAAGAGCGAGCTGCGCCTGGGCTCCAACTCTACGCCGGCCGTTTCGCATGGACTCGTACTGATCGGCTCATGGGACGATCGCGTATACGCACTCGACGCTAAATCAGGGCGACTGAAGTGGAACTTCTGGACCGGTGACGATGTTGTATCTTCGGTGACCGCAACCGATGATTCAGTTTACTTCGGCTCGGCCGACGGATATCTGTACGCTGTCGATGCGTCCTCGGGTACGCTGAACTGGCGCTATCGTATTGGAAACAGCATCGAGTCAACCCCGGAAGTGTCTCAGGGCCTTGTATATGTCGGTGCGAACGACGGCTGGGTGTACGCTATTGATGTCCAGACTGGGTCATTGGCCTGGAAGTTTGAGACCGAGAACGAAGTTCAGGCGCCCGTCCTTGTACATGGCAATACGGTTTACGTAGGCTCCCACGATAGTAATATCTACGCGATAGCAGCGGGCTTCCAGGATGACTACCTAGCACCACCTGCCGAGCCTGCGTCGAATCCCGACTTCACACCGTTGTCCCCGGAGGAGTTGAAGCAGCGGTTGACCGAGGCGTTCGGGTCGCAGCAGCCGGTGTTCGCGTCAGTTGCAGTCTTCGGCCCTGACGGCAAAACGATAGAGGAGATCGACGGGTCCAGCCTCGTCATCGAGATCTTTGAGAACGGCTACTACCTGTTGACTGGCAGGTCGGTTCAGCAAGATGGCTGGGAGGCCAGGTACTTCTCCGTGGAAGACTACAACGCTCTTGCGGAGGAAAGAGGAGACCCTGGTCTGAGGCGTTCGCTGGGATGGTGCTGTATCCGTACCGATGAGGGCCTCGCACTGATAATGCGAGCTGACCGCCCTTTGGACTCTGCTACCGCAACCACCGCGCACGAGGCTGGTCACGCACTGCAGAGACTGCTCAACCCAGTCCAGAACAAGGCCCCCAGGGATTCCCTGATCGGGGCAATGAGAGAGGCCGAAGCCTACTCGTTCGAGGTTGCCCTGGCTCGAAAGATAGGGGAATACACCGGCGTGGAGATCGCCCGACTTCCAACAGGCTACAGGTGGAGGGCATACCTAGACCAGCAGAGAGAGAACTTCAAGGAATCGGTCAATGACCTAACCATGGAGCACCCTCGCGGACGCTTGATCATGTGGCTTGCGGTGCTGCATGACCCAGAACTCGCTGATCTCCGTGAAGAACTTGAGCGCAACGGATTCCTTTCGGCGGACTCTGTGTACCAAATGTTCCTGAGGTTCACCAGCCTCACGCCGTCTGAAATCGAACCCTACATCGAGGCCATTACACCCGAAAGACTCGGGGACAGCCTGAATTACTTCAGTGGTGTGGTCAACAAGCGTGCCGGGTATGTAATCGAGTTTACAGACCTCGTCCTCAACGTCCCTATCCTCGCCATCAGCCCGTGACTACTTGGGCAGCCACTTCCGGTCCACCTTGCAGACGTAGCTGAAGGTCGGGTTCACGAACTGGGTGCAGCGTGCTTCCAGCACCTGGCCCAGGAAGAGATACGCCTCGCCGCGTTCGAAGCCGTAGTCGGTCTCCAGCCACAGCAGCATCTCTGAGAGGGCTATCCTGAAGGCGTCTTCTGCGGGTTTGGCGATCCCAGTCGTCATGATGTGGGTCTCGTTCTCGATGCGAGGCCATGTCATGTTGCCTGGAAGGGGAGCGAGCTCGCAGCGCAGCCTCGCTGTGCCGCCGGTCTCTATGCCTCCGGCGCCGCAGATCTCGCCGTCCCCCTGACGCGCGTGCATGTCTCCCACGTGCAGCAACGCTCCGGGCACTTGGATTGGGATGTGAACGGAAGCTCCGGCGGTGACCTCCTGGATGTCGAAGTTGCCGCCCCACTCACCGGCCCAGGCGTTGGTCCACCGGCTTCGGGCCGGGGCTACGCCCACGACCCCGAGCATAGGCTCGACTGGAAACTTCAGCTCGTCGCTCCAGTGTATGAGGCCGTCGCTGATCTGCACGATCTTTTGGTGGTGCCCTATGCCGGTTCCGCCCATCCAGCCGGGCATGGCTCCTGTGCTCCCTCCGAAGCGTGTGTATCCGAATGGTTCTGTCTGGATGTCCAGCACGTGTACGATCAAGACCTGCCCAGGTCCGGCGCCGTTAATGTAGATAGCCCCGCTGGACGGATTACCGCCGACCAGCTTGGCTTCCAACTCCTCCTGGCTGGGATGTCCCTCGATCCACGGGCCGCGATTCATCTGAGTTACGACCTCGAACTCCTCGCCAGGGTCGACGAACAGCGTGGGAGGGTTGTCCGGTCCAGTCTCGAAGTAGAGGATGTCTTTAGTGGCGCGCTTCATTGTTGAGCCTCCATGAATGCCCTTGCTCCGTCCATGAACAGGTTGGCCGCCCGCGCAGACGTCATGACATCGTCCGCCATCTGCTTGCCGGCAGCGTGAACGGCGTCACGCACCTGCTGCTCGAATTCCTGCACTCGGGGATGGTTCGGCTGTCCTGGCAGACCCATCGACTGGGCGATGTCCTGGGCGCCGGACGCGTACAGGTCTATCCCCTCCACAGCAAGGATTTCGTCTATGTTGTCGAGTACCTGCAGGTCCTCCAACTGCGCGATAACCAGGATGTTGTCGTTTGTGTGCTCCATATATCCCGGAAGGGATTCAACGTCGCCGAAGTAGGCGCCACGACCAGACCCGAAACTGCGCTCGCCCCTCGGCACGTACCGGCATGCTGCCGCGAGCTTTCGTGCCCGGTCTGCGTCCACGATGTGCGGCCCGGTTATGCCGAGAATGCCCCTGTCCAGGAACCTCAAAATGGTGGGATGTTCGATATCAGGCACACGTGCCATTGGTGTCAGGCCTGCCATGTCCGCGATTCGACAGAGGTCGTCGAGCAGGTCGACCGTGAACGGCCCATGCTCGCTATCGAAGGTCACGAACTCGAACCCCACGCGTCCTCCAAGTTCTATCAGCGTGGTGGATGGGAACGACAGGTTTAGGCCAAACGCCATCTCCCCCTGGCGCATCCTGGTAACGACATTGTTGACTCTCATGTGAAGGGTCCTCCTCTACTTAAGTCTGGCAGTATTATAGACGCCAGACGCTTAGGCGTTTGTGGCATGAGGTCGCCTGTTCTTCTTGACATACAAGCCGCCAAAGTGATAATTTTCACAACAGTTTTGAAGCACACAGGCAGCGGCTCATAGGCACCTGACCTTGACACCCCCAAACCCCGGTGTGATAATCGTCAGCGGCCTTGAAATGGCCACCTTTTTATTGAAATAGAAACGGGATTTCGACCGTCTAGCTTATGGATGTAATTCCCATAACCATGGACCCGAGAGTAATCGGGCCCGAGAGTTGGAGCGAGCTGGGCAGCCTGCTGCGAAGCCTCTGGCTGTCCGTCCTCTTCATAGTTCTCTTTGCCTCGAACATGATCCTTGGACACATCATGATTCCATCGTTCGTCATGTCCGGGCACATTCCGGAAAGCTGGAGCAAGTTCAGGATGCCGCTCTACATCCTGGCCGTCATCAGCTTTGTCATTGCTATGTTCTTCATAAGCCGCGCCGTAGATTACGCTGGTGTGCTCAGGAACTTCTGGCCCGACTACTGGATCTGAAAGACAACATCCCACCGATACCCAGGACAGCCGCGATTTGATCCCAGGCGATTTTCAGATAAAGAAGCCCTCCGGCAAACAGTTGTTTCTCGGTGCGGTGTTGGGCATTGGCGGACTGGTCACAGCAGTTGTCGTGCTTCTGGCCCTGATTTGGGTTATCTCGGCATGGTTTGGAACACCCGTGATATTCGGATCAGACGAAGGCCCTGAGCAGCCGATAGCGTTCCCGCATACAACGCACGTGCAGGACCTTGGCCTGGACTGCACATTCTGCCACCGAGAGGTGGAGACGTCGGCACAGGCCACGATTCCAGCGGTCGCCATCTGCATGACGTGCCACCAGGCGGTGCCCGGTTCCACCGAAATGCAGCAGGCCGAGATAAAGAAGATAAAAGACGCGCACAAGAACAACGAAGCCATCGACTGGGTTCGGGTACATCGCGTTCCGGACCACGTCCATTTCGTTCACGAGGCGCACATCAGATACTTCTCTGAGCGGGATGGCATTCCCGCCTCGCAGACATGTTCTACCTGCCATGGCGATGTTGGCTCGATGGAAAAGGTAAAGCAGGTACGCACACTGAAGATGAGTGACTGTGTGGACTGCCACCGCGACAATGGCGCGCCAACCGACTGCACAACGTGCCACTACTAGACTAGAAAAGCGAATCCGGCTGGATTACACACAATGGCGTTAACCAGAAGACAGTTCCTGACTCTCACCGGCGGCTCCGCGTCCGCGGCGATACTGTTTGCCGCATGCGGTGTACCTGAGGACGAGCTGCTCGTTCAGGCTCCGGTGCAAATGCCGGAAGACCTGGTCTCGGGGCGGGACAACTGGTATGCGACCCTCTGCAGGGAGTGCAGCTCCGCTGAGGGCCTGGTCGTCCGCGTGATGGAGGGCAGGGCCCGCAAGATCGAGGGCAACATCGACTACCCGGTGAACGTCGGTAAGCACAGCGCAAGGTGCGAAGCCGGGCTCCAGGCTCTCTACAACCCAGACCGAATTCGGGGCCCGCTGGTACGCGCCGGCGAGCGAGGCACGGGACAGTTCGAAGAGATCAGCTGGACCGATGCCATAGGAAGGCTCACCTTCCACCTGCAGAACATCCAGCAGGCCAGAGGCCAGCAGGGTGTCGTGGTTGCGACCAACCCTGTCGGCGGACACCTTGGCCTCGTGGTCAGCAGTTTTGCGAGGCAGTTCGGCGCCAAACACGTGCCCTACGACCCCGTCGAGAACACCAACCTGAACGCGGCGATCACCGCATTCCTGAGTTTGACATTGAGAATTCTCAGTTCCTCCTGTCCTTCGGGGCGGACTTCCTGAACACCTGGGGCTCCCCCGTACGCTACGGACGTGGGTACGGCAAGTTCAGGCAGGGAGACCGCGAGAGGGGCACACACTATCACGTGGATTCCCGCTTCTCGATGACTGCTGCTAACGCAGACAAGTGGATACCCGTAAAGCCGGGAACCGAGGGTCTGCTCGCGCTGAGCATTGCCCAGGTCATGGTACGAGAGGGAACAGGCGACTCGGCTGCCACTGAAGCGCTCACTGGCGGAGATGCCGAGGTATTGTCGGCGTTCGCTCCTGAGAACGTGGCTGAAAGAATCGGCCTATCCGCTGAGAAGATCGTTGATATTGCACACAGCTTCGCGGGGCATCCTCCTGCGATAGCGATTGGCGGCGGCTCAGCCGGCGCTCACACGAATGGTCACGCCAGTCTGGCGGCCATTTACTCACTGAACTTCCTGGTCGGCAGTGTAGAGGTCCCCGGCGGCGTGCTATTCAATCCGGCGCCACCACTCGAGGGACTTGCTGGACCGCCGGCTTCAGGCTCGTTGTCCGACTGGCAAGGCATTGTCGCGGACATGCGCGCGGGCAGAGTAAACACTCTTATGGTCAGTGGGGCGGACCCGTTCTATGGGCTTCCAGCCTCCGTTGACATCTACGATGCTTCATATGACGTGCCGTTCATCGCCAGCTTCAGCAGCGTGATGGACGACACAACACTGATGTCCGACCTGGTGCTTCCACAGCACACAGGCCTCGAAGACTGGGGTACCGACAGCCCCCACTTCGGGCCGGGCTATGAGATGGTCGGATTCCAGCAGCCGGTGGTCAGGCCCTTCTTCGAAAACCGCGGTCCCGAGCTCGGTACTCGCGGCTTCGCAGATGTGCTGCTGACTGTGGCTCAGACGCTTAACCTCAACCTGGACTTGGGCGGAGAGACCTTCAAGGATATTCTCGAGGCCGATGCGCAGAAGCTCTACACCCTGGGACGTGGCTCGGTTAGCGCGCCCACGTTCGGGAGCTTCTGGAACGGACTCCTTCAGCGTGGAGGCTGGTGGGATACTGGCGCACGCTTCTCCGGTGGTATCTCCAGGCCTCCTGAGCTTCCCGAATACCAGGAGGCACAGTTCGAAGGTGACGGAGCATTCGAATATTACCTGACTCCCTTCAGCCAGATCGGCATTGGGGAGGGGCAACGCGCCCACCTGCCGTGGATGCAGGCGACGCCTGATCCCATTACGACAGCAACCTGGCGGACGTGGATTGAGATCAACTTCCGCGTTGCTGAAGACCTCGACATTCGCGAAGGCGACGTAGTCCGGGTGTCTTCGCCGAGGGGCTCCATAGAAGCCCTGGCGTTCCCGCATCCTGGTGTGCCGCCGGACACTGTGTCCATCCCGCTTGGACAGGGACACCGGGGCGGTGGTCGCTATGCCAAGGACAGGGGCGCGAACGTGTTCTCGATTCTTGCGCCGCTGACGGATAGCGATACCGGCGCCATCGCGTGGGCCGCGACCAAGGTCAACTTAGAGAAGACCGATGAGTGGATTCGTGTGCCGAAGTTCGAGAACACGGTAGTTGATTTCCCTGAAGACGATCACCAGCGGGTCGTCCAGACCACCTCAGAAGATAGCTAAGGGAGCAACCTAAATGCCCGAAAGCTGGGGAATGATAGTCGATCTTGACAAGTGCACAGGCTGCCAGGCCTGTGTGGTAGCTTGCCAGGCGGAAAACAACATTCCCATCAATGAAGAAGAGCATTTCAACCAGAGACGAGCCATCCAGTGGATACGCGTAGAGCGGTACTGGGAAGGCGAGTTCCCTAATGTGAGGGCGCGGTTCATACCGCTATTCTGCCAGCACTGTGCGGATGCTCCATGCGAGCCAGTCTGCCCGGTTTACGCCACCTATCACAATTCAGAAGGTCTGAACGTCCAGATATACAACCGCTGCATCGGCACAAGGTTCTGCGCCAACGGTTGCCCGTACCATGCCAGGTTCTTCAACTTCTGGGAGCCGGCGTGGCCGGAGAGCCTGAAGAACCAGCTCAACCCTGACGTCACGGTTCGCAGCCGAGGCATCATGGAGAAGTGCACGTTCTGCATCCAGAGGATTCGCAGGACGAAGCGCACTGCCGAGCAGGAAATCGGCAACGCATCAGCAGAGGCGATAATGGGCGACCCGGTCTACGAGAGGTCCATAAGCCCTGCCTGCGTCAATGCATGTCCGACCGAGACACTTGTCTTCGGAGACCTGTTCGACATGCTGTCGGCAAAGCGCGAGGGCGAAAGACTGCCCCAGCCAAAGAACAAGGCCCAGGAGATCGTAAAGCGCGAACTCGATGAGGGACGGGGCTACAGAATTCTCGAAGAGTTGGGTACCCATCCTTCAGTGATATACCTGCAAAAGGTTGATAAGGAAGCTCAGGAAGCCTCACATGGCTAGCAGCGCACACGCAGCCCCGCACGAGGGTCCACACGTAGATCCCCGCGTCGCCGAGCCTCCGACTTCTCCGGCGGAGACGACGGAGGCTCTTGTCGGCAAGTTCCTGAGAGTCGGCGATAATTTCTGGAGAGCCGTTGCTGTCTTTGGCGTCCTAACGATATTGGGAATTATCGGCGTCGTCGTAAGGCTCATTAACGGTGTCGGCGATACCATTATCTGGGGCTACTACGTGGCGATGTTCAGCTTCATGATCACGACCGCGTCGGCAGCGCCGATGGTCGCTATCGCCCCGAGACTCGCTAATGGTCACTGGCGCAGGCCTCTTTCCCGCGCTGCTGAGCTTTGGAGCGTTGTCGGACTGCTCAGCCTGCTGTGGTTCATCCCGATGCTGTGGATACTGCCGCCGCTAAGTGACGGCCGCCGTTCGCTCTGGTTCTTCGACATGAGCGATCCCAACGCAGTGCCCTCGTACACACCGCACATCTGGGCGTCGGCGGCGATACTCGGACTGGTAGTGACCGGACTGGCGCTACTATGGGTGTCCAGCCTCCCGGACTTTGCTTCAATTGCGCAGCGTGCGCCTAAAGGCTCGCGTCAACAGCGCATGGCCAAGTGGATGGCCCGCGGATGGCAGGGGACTTCAGCCCAGTGGTTCATGGTGAACCGCAGGCTGGGAATCCTTGGCGCGCTCTACTTCATGATGTTGATCTTCGTCCACTTCCTCATTAGCGTCGACTTCCTGATGACGCTGGTGCCGGGATGGATCGATTCGCTGTATCCGATTACACACGCAGCGAACGCGCTTCAGGCGGCCGCTGCGACCATGGTCCTGACGGCCTGGGTGCTCAGGACTTTCTGCGGATACGAACGCTACATTGGGATCGACCAGATATGGGGACTCGGCAAGCTGATGTTTGCGCTGTCTCTGCTGTGGTTCTGGTTCTGGTTCTCAAGTTTCAACGTGCTCTGGTTCGGCAAGAAGCCGTCTGAGCAGGCCGTCATCGAGCTGCTAACCACGGGCCCGTATCTCTATGTGTTCATGGCAGTGTTCATGCTGTGCTTCGTCATACCTCTGTGGACCCTCGTATGGAATCCGGTACGCAAGAGCTTGTGGGGTCCGCCCCTGCTGGCAGTCAGCGTGCTCCTGGGTACGCTGCTGGACCGGGTCCGGCTGTATGTAGGCGCCTATTCGGTGGACGGAATCGGCAACCCCTCAGTCGATAAGCTACACGGTCTGGAACTCGGCCATCTTCCGAAGGCGGTCTGGCCTGACATCTTTGATGTCTTCATTGTGGTTGGTGCCATCGGCGCCACTATTCTGGTGTACCTGTTTGCCACCAGGATCTTCCCTGTAATCAACATCTGGGAGCAGAGAGAGCTCCAGCTTTACGATAGGGGTCACGAGTCGTATCACCGAGGCCACGTCCGAATCATGGGTAAGAGCGAGTAGCGCCGGGGCGATATGCTAGAACACGTACACTTAGATCAGAAGACGATCAACAAGGAGTTGCTCGGTGGTGTGCTTGGCACGCCCCGGTGGTGGCTGCCCACGGTGATCTTCCTGTTGATAGTGGTGTTCACTGGACTCGGAGCTTTCGGGTACATGATGAACAAGGGCCTGGGAGTTACAGGACTCAACAGGCCGGTCCTATGGGGCTTCTTCCTGGTCAACTTCGTCTTCTGGATTGGAATCAGCCACGCCGGGATCATGATCTCGGCCATTCTGAGACTAACGCAGGCGGAGTGGCGACGTCCGGTAACTCGTGCGGCGGAAGTGATGACAGT
Organism: Dehalococcoidia bacterium; assembly: GCA_021295915.1. NCBI lineage: Bacteria > Bacillati > Chloroflexota > Dehalococcoidia > Dehalococcoidia bacterium. Next base: position 21,284 of record JAGWBK010000047.1, on the reverse strand, counting down.
GTTCTCGCTCATGGCCGCACTCCATACGCCTCTGTTCCACGTTGGACGGCCCTGGCGCGACTTCTGGGTGTTCCCCTACGACTTCGCCCGTGGCGTCTGGCCCAACGTGCGGTCGCCGTTCGTCTGGGACCCGAGCGCGGTTATGACCTACCTGATAGGTAGCTCCCTGTTTGTGTTCATAGCGTTGCTGCCCGACCTGGCAATTGTTAGAGACAGGGCCAAGAACGTCTGGGTGAAGCGTTTGTATGCGGGGCTCTGCCTCGGCTGGCGCGGAACTCCCAGGCAGTGGAAGATGCAGGCCATAGCTGGAATCCTGCTATCGGCGCTGGTTCTGCCGGTGTTCGTTTCGGTCCACTCGATCGTGTCATGGGACTTCGCCGTCGTAATCGGTGTAGAAGCATGGCACTCGACTATCTTCGCACCCTATTTCATTATCGGCGCCATCCACTCCGGCGTGTCTGCCGTGGCAATGCTCATGGCGCTCGGCGTATGGATGTGGAAGCTGGACAACTACATCCGGCCTGACCACTTCGATGCGATCGCAAGGTTGCTGATCGTGGTTGCAACCACGTGGTTCTTCTTCTTCTTCATTGAGTGGGTGTTTGCGCTCTACACGCTGGAAGGACCTGAGATCGCAATGCGCGAGCTTCAGGTGTTCGAGTGGCCGTACTCGGGGCTGTTCCTAGTGTTCCTGTTCACGGCTTATTTCATTCCGGTACCGATGTGGATGTTCAAGTCGGTCCGCCGCTCGGCGTTCTGGATGCTCATAACGACGATCCTGGTGAACGTTGGTATGTGGATAGAGCGCTTTGTCATCATCATTCCGGGCCTGGCCCGGCGACAGCCGTTAACATTCGACTGGGGTACATATCACCCGAGCCTTGTCGAGATTCTGATCGTTGCGGAGACATTCGCTTTCGTTGCTCTCGGCATGCTCCTGTTCAGTAAACTATTCCCGCTCATTCCTCTCTTCGATATCAAGGAGGGAATGACGAATCGACGCGAATTCAAGATTGGACGTCGCACTATTCCAGCGACGGTCCGTGAATGAGGTAAGCGCATATGCTTGCAAAGAGTAGCGTTCTTGGCCTGTTTCCCGAGGGAGAAGAGGATAAGGCAGCCGATGCCCTCGACGCGCTCCGTGATAAGGGTTATACCCATGCGGAGTACGAGATAATCACCGGCACGCCATATCCCGAAGGCACATTTGGCGAAGAGGAGCCTAAGCACACGCTGTTCAGATGGCCCCTCATGGGCGCCGCCTGTGGATTTATCGTGGGTCTGGTCCTTACTTCCGGTACACAGCTGGCTTATCCACTCGTTACGGGTGGAAAGCCGATACTCTCGATCCCACCCATGTCCATCATCATGTACGAGGGCACAATGCTTGGCGCGATCATCTTCACGGTGATCGGTGTCATGGTCGAGTCTCGACTCCCCCGCTTCTTCATGGGCGCGTACGATGAGCGCATAACTGAGGGCTACATCGGTGTTTCCGTCACCAGTGACAGGGAGAGGGCCCTCGAAGCAGAGGAAGTGCTCAAGGAAATCGGTGCAGAGGAAGTCAAGAGAGGTTGGGAAGACTCTGATCCTCCTGAAGCTCCTGAATCAACAGAAGACGAACAGGACGCCTAAGCCTGATATGGCAGCTCCCAAAGACATATCAACGTATTCACGCGGACGCACGGCTAAGCGCTCACGCGCGTCTGTGCTGGGCATTGCGATCCTGGTAGTGGCGCTCGCTCTGTCTACCGCGCTCGGCTGCTACAACAACAACACCGGCGAGACAAATATCGGGGACGCTATCAGGTTCAAGCTGCCCGCGTTCCCAGAGACCGGATCCAACAAGGTCCAGATCTTCACCGAGATGCACTACCAGCCATCGTATCGCTCTCAGGAGGGTCCCAGGCTGGACGTTCCGGACAGTGCCGTTCCAATTACCGGCAAAGAGGTCATCCTGACCTCAGTCGACGAATATGCAGCCCTTGAGAACCCCGGCGGCGATTCCAACAATGGGCAGGCGCTCTTCGCTATCAACTGCGTCGTTTGCCACGGCCTCAACTTGGATGGGCAGGGCCCCGTCATGGTAACTGGCCCGACGATGGTGCCAGCCGACCTCAGGGGAGAGGTTACTATGGAGCGCACCGATGGTGAGCTCTATGGCCTCATCAGCTACGGTGGCAACACCGGGTTCACTACCCGAGTGCCAGCGCTCACAGACCCTACCGTCGACGGCGAACGCTGCGTCGGTCAGGGATCGTGCCCAATGCCTGAGTTCCGCAAGCTGCTCACTGAGTCGGAGCGCTGGGACCTCGTCGCCTACCTCAGAGGCATGCAGGGGCAGTAAGAGGCCCACGAAGTGGGCTCAGCACGCTGCTCGTGAAGCTATTTGCGTAAGCCAGGGGTATGCGGGACGGTTCAGGAGGAGGCGACCCATTGAACATCATCGCAACGAGCACGCTTGCAAGGTTCATCGCAGCGTTTGTGATCTACGCGGTGGTAGACGTGCTCTGGAATGTTTCACCCATGGCCTTGGGTATGTACGAGGCACTGCACGATGCTAGCGGCAGCCTCAGGGATGAATTCGGAAAGCAGCCGGACACCTGGGGCGGCATCGAGGCTGTGTCGCTCATCGTCTTCTTCGTGCTGATAGCGTACGCGAACGTCCGTCTGGCGATTGAGCCAGCAATCCGAGACAATTCTCTCATGGTCGCCGTGAAGAACAGCCTTGCGCTGGGCTGCGCTGCCTACGCCACCTACATCGTGCCAGTGTTCGTGGCCACCGCCAACTGGCCGGCTGCCTTGGTGCCAATAGACATTATCATCGGCGGCTTGCTGAGTCTGATCACCTCGACCGCAGTTACCAGCATTGCGCTGCGTGCGAGGAACCGCTAAAGCTGGATCTCATCGTTCTTCTTTTGGCCATGAGCCTGAATAGTTTGCCGGGCATCGAGCTTCTGAGTTCCCTACCTGCTGTAGGTGAGATCTCGACCCTGTAGCTTCGCCTCCTGCGACGAACCACTAGTCCCAGCCACGTTCTTTCCTGACGGTGGCGAAGAACTCGCTGGCTTCTACTCCGCCATGCTTACGCCACTCTCGATCAGCTGACTCGATCTCTCCGAGTTCCGATTCGTCCAGCTCGGCGTCGAGAAGCCACTGTTCGACAGCCTCCGTCAGCAACTCGCCGACAGGACGGCCGACCTTGATTGCCTCCTCTTCGAGTGCCGTATAGAGTTTGTCATCCAGGGTCAAAGTCTTCATCAGATTTCCTCTTCAATGTCAGGCTGCAACTGCCTCCTGCTTGGGTCACGTGAACAGCCGAACTTCTTAGCTATCATACGCCAGGTTTGGTCTTAGCCATCGCTCGACTTCGTCGATGCTGATGCCCTTGCGACGAGCATAGTCCTCGACCTGGTCGCGCCCTATACGGCCTATTCCGAAGTAGTGGGAGCCCGGATTGGCGAAGTACAGGCCTGACACCGAGGCCGTCGGCCACATTGCGTGTGTTCTGCTCAGCGTCGAGCAGCGACCATAGAGTCGACTTCTCAGTGTGGTCAGGACAGGCGGGATAGCCGGGGGCAGGCCTGATCCCCTGGTACTTCTCCCGTATGAGTTCATCGTTGGCGAGGTCCTCGTACTCCGAGTACGCCCAGAATTCCTTGCGGACACGCTCGTGCATCCGCTCGGCAGACGCTTCTGCAAGGCGATCGGCCAGTGCCTTGGTCATGATAGCGCCGTAGTCGTCGTGGGCAGCTTCCAGGGCGCCTGCATACTCGTCGCTTCCGATTCCTGCGGTCACGACGAATGCCCCGATGTGGTCTGTCAATCCAGATTCTCGCGGAGCGATGAAGTCACAGAAGTTCTCCCTTGGCAGGTTTGCCCGGGCGCCGGACTTGTCCGCCTGCTGTCTGAGGAAGTGCAGAGTAGCTGCGACATCGTCAGTCTCGGTAGAAGACGGTGAATACACTGTGACGTCGTCTCCAACGGCATTCGCGGGCCAGAAGCCAATTACCGCCCTGGCCGTCAGCGCTCGCTGCTCGATCATCTTCTCTAGGAGGTTCTGAGCGTCCCTGAAGAGTGTTCTGGCCTCTCGCCCGTAGGTCGGACTGTTCAGGATGGCCGGATATGTGCCTCTCATCTCCCACGTGAGGAAGAACGGTGTCCAGTCGATCCTCGCAATAAGGTCTTCCAGTGGGTAGTTATCGAAGATGCGTAGTCCAGTAAACCGTGGAGCCGGCTGCACACTCTCCTGCCAGTTAAACGTCTCCTGGCGATTGCGCGCTTCTTCTATCGATAACAGCCTGGTCTGTCTGCTTCTGGATTCCCGGTCCTCGCGTACCTTCGTGTAGCGGCTCTTTGTGTCTTCGATTACTCTCTGACCATCGTCACCGAGCAGATCGCTCATCATCGTTACGGCCCTGGATGCGTCCCTGACGTGGATTACGCCCTTGTCGTACTCAGGTGAGATCCTGACTGCCGTGTGTGCTACAGAAGTTGTTGCGCCCCCGATCAGTAGCGGGGTCTCGAAGCCCTGCCTGGACATCTCCCTCGCTACGGTCACCATCTCGTCGAGGGACGGCGTTATAAGGCCGCTCAGGCCGATTATGTCGGCATCTTCCTCGCGTGCAGTATCGAGAATGGTCTGGAATGGCGTCATTACGCCGAGGTCGATAACTTCGTAGTTGTTGCAGCGCAACACGACCCCGACGATGTTCTTGCCGATATCGTGTACGTCTCCCTTGACAGTGGCCATTACCACTTTGCCGTTGGACCTAGGTACATCGCCGTCTTCGGTTTCGGCCTCGATGTATGGTACGAGCTGAGCGACAGCCTTCTGCATGACTCGAGCGCTCTTCACGACCTGCGGGAGGAACATCTGCCCTGACCCGAACAGATCTCCGACGACGTTCATGCCGTCCATCAGGGGGCCTTCGATGACGTGCAGC
>JAGWBK010000047.1:0-16256 GCA_021295915.1 Dehalococcoidia bacterium | reverse complement strand
CATGAGTCGTCTTCCTGCCGCTCCCTCCGTGTGCCTTCCACCGTATCGGCAATGGCCAGGAGTCTCTCCGTGGCGTCCGCTCGTCTGTTGAGGACCACGTCCTCGACGGTGTTCCTTAGAGCGGGCTCAATCTCGTCATAGACGTCCAGTTGGCCAGCGTTCACGATGCCCATGTCCATGCCGGACCTGATGGCGTGATACAGGAAGACGGAGTGGATCGCCTCCCGGACGGCATCATTCCCTCTGAAGGAGAAAGACACGTTGCTCACGCCGCCGCTCACATGCGATAGGGGAAACCTGCGTTTCAGCTCCGCAGCCGCCTCTATGAACGCGACAGCATAGGCGTTATGCTCCTCTATTCCGGTGGCTACAGCGAAGATGTTGGGGTCGAAGATGATGTCCTGCGGCTCGAAGCCCACCTGTTCGGTCAGGATGCGGAAGGAACGCTCGCAGATGGCGATCTGCCTGTCCCAGCTCGTCGAATGCCATGACGATGACTGCGGCCCCGTACCTGCGTACGGTCCGCGCCTGCCTGACGAACTCTTCCACCCCTTCTTTGAGCGAGATGGAGTTGACGACCCCCTTGCCCTGCAGGCAGCGAAGGCCCGCCTCGATCACGCTGAACCTGGAGCTGTCTACCATGATTGGTACACGGGAAATGTCCGGCTCAGCGGACAGCAGTTTCAGGTAGCGCTCCATCGCGGCCTCGGAGTCGAGCAGTCCCTCGTCCATGTTGACGTCAAGAATCTGCGCTCCGTCTTCGACCTGCTGCCTGGCGATGGCGACAGCCTCCTCGTATCGCTCCCTGCGAATCAGGCGCCTGAACCGGGCTGACCCGGTCACGTTCGCTCGCTCTCCAACGTTGACGAAGTTGCTGTCCTCCCTGATTTCAAGAGCTTCGATTCCGCTCAGGAGCGTGTTGGTGTTCTTCAGCGGCCTCTGACGTGGAGCCAGTCCTGAAACCGCATCTACGATCGCCCTGGTGTGATCAGGTGTCGAGCCGCAGCAGCTCCCAACGATGTTCGCGAGCCCACTCTCGACGTACTCCCTGAGGTTGGAGGCGATGTGTTCAGCCGACTCGTCATACTCGCCAAACTCGTTGGGGAGTCCCGCATTCGGATAGCAGGATACGAAGTGAGACGATACGTTCCCAAGCGCTGCGAGGAAAGGCCGCATCTGGTCGCTCCCCAGCGAGCAGTTGATCCCCACTGACAGCAGCGGTACATGCGTTATCGACGCATAGAACGCCTCTGCCGTCTGGCCTGAGAGATTACGCCCGCTGAGATCTACTGCTGTGAATGAGACTATGACCGGTACTCTGACACCAAGCTCATCGAAGACCGACTCTATTGCGTACAGCGCGGCCTTCGCGTTTAGTGTGTCGAACACCGTCTCAACCAGCAGGACATGAGCACCGCCGTCCAGAAGCCCTCTGACGGCCTCCGTGTACGAATCTGCCATCTCTTCGAATGTCACGTCCCTGTAGGCCGGATCGTTGACTTCGGGTGAGATCGATAGCGTCTTGTTAGTCGGGCCGATACTGCCAGCAACGAACCTGGGACGCTCAGGGCTGCGCTCGGAGTACTCGTCGGCCACCTCTCTTGCGAGGCGCGACGCCTCCCGGTTGATCTCGTACACGTGGTCTTCGAGTCCAAACTCCAACAGCCCGTAGTGCGTAGCGGTGAACGTGTTGGTGGTCAGGAAATCAGCGCCGGCATCCATGTACTGGCGCTGGGTGCTCTGAATGCGCTCAGGCTGGGTCAATACCAGGACGTCGATGCATCCCCTTAGGTCTCGGTCGTGCTGCGAGAATCTATCACCCCTGTATTCTGCCTCTTCCAGGCCGAGAGTCTGGAGCATGACTCCCCATGACCCATCCATGACCATGACGCGCTGTTCCAGGATCCGTTCGATCTCGGCAGAGCGGTCCACAATGGGAGTCGATTTAAGTGTCGCTGATGTCATGTGTTCTCTTTCAAGTTGGCTAATGCTCAACTCATTGTAAAGAACCCCAGCCTTGTACCCAACCCGCGGAGAAAGTCGCCGCTAACCTGTTGACAGTACGGGTGTTCTGTTCTAAACTGTTCTTAGAACAGGCGATCGAACGAAGGGGTACAGTGCCATGACTACTGCACAGCTTGACCTCAACAGCTCACAGATTCCAATGCCCGGACTGACGGTGGAGCCAGTCGTGCGACGCCCGGTAAGTTCCGCCAGCGTCTCTCCCGGCCAGGTAATCCAATACCACGGCAGCGTAAGGGGAGGCCCACGATTCGGGCTATATGGCACGGTGGTCGAGGCGCGGGCCCGCCAGGCCGTAGTGGATATGGGCCAGCATGGAAGGTGGCACATCCCCTATTACCTGCTCACAGTACCGCAGAACAATTACGGAGGACTAGATGCTGTTCAAGTGGCTTAATCGAACATCCGAACGAGTCGAGGAAGCTGCTTCGGGCGTCAGCATCCGTGTGGTTGGCGTCGGTGGAGGCGGAGGCAACGCAGTACGGCGTATGGCGGACGATGGCATCCACGGCGTCAGGTTCCTCGCCCTGAATACCGACATACAGGCCCTGCGGGGTCTCAGACAGGTCCAGACGTTTGCCATCGGCCCCAAGACAACAGGCGGCACCGGTTCCGGTGGACAGCCGGAGGTGGGCCGCAAGGCGATGCGCGAAAGCCAGGCACAGGTGGGAGGGCTGCTGCAGGGGGCGGATATGGTCTTCATAGCAGCCGGGATGGGTGGTGGTACCGGCACAGGTGCAGCCTCAATGGTTGCTGACCTCGCCCGCAAACAGGGGGCGTTGACGGTCGGCGTCGTTACCCAGCCGTTCGGATTCGAGGGCTCCAAGCGCCGCGCGAACGCGGACCAGGGTCTAACACGGTTGAAGCAAAAGGTCGATACGCTCATAGTCGTAGAAAACGACCGATTACTTCCGGCACTGGAAGGCCGAGTTGAACTTGAGAAGGCATTCAGACTTGCCGATGAAGTGCTGCGCCAGGGCGTCCAGGGCATCTCGGACATCGTCACGGTCAGTGGCATGATCAACGTCGACTTCGCAGATGTAAAGGCAGTTATGGCGGGTGGAGGATCGGCCTTCATGGCGATTGGTCACGGGGAGGGAAGGGATGCGGCAGCCCAGGCCGCCCGGTCTGCCCTCGCCAATCCGCTGTTCGACGCCCCGCTCGAGGGGGCCAGTGGAGTCCTGCTCAATGTGACCGGAGGGCCAGACCTAACGCTGGGCCAAGTCCACGAAGTGGCGGACATAGTCCACGAGGCGGCTGACTCAGGTGCGAATGTCATCTTTGGTGTAGTGCAGCAACGCCGGATGAAGGGCAGGGTAAGCGTTACACTGGTTGGTACTGGAATCGACTGGGAGGAGGAGCCTGTCATAGAGCAGGCCATGGAAGTGATAACGAAGAGGCGGGAGCCATTGGCTCCCGCCTCTTCTTCAGTTTCCAGGAACGGACACTCGCAAGCTGCCCTGGCTGGCACTCGGCCCCTTCTCTAGGGGAGCGGCCATGCCGCAGTTAGCTGGACTGCTCGGCGTCCTATAGTCTCAACGTCCTGGCCTAGTTGAACCCTCCGGAGACGAGAGTGGTCGAGCGGCCCGCGTCCAACCTGTGACCTGAACCGGCCCCGTTGGTGGGAAGCAGAGAGTTGATCCGCTCGAACATGCCGGCAACGCTGTCCATAGTCTCCTGGTTGATCTCTTGGCGGAGCGTCCCGTGGTTCTGTAGGAAGTGGGCCGCTGGCCTGTACGTCTCGAAGTTTCCTCCGGCGATGTTGTTCGCGCTGAAGTAACTCTTGACTCTCTCTGCGATCCTGGGATTGCTCTCCGAGATCGAGCGCAGTGTAAGCGGCTGGGGAAGCTCGTTCTTGTAGGCCGCGTTGACCAGCTTGACGTAGAATCCCGGGTCGAGCAGGTCCTCGAGATCGGCGTCCCTGACACGGGTGACTTCGACCCACTTGATCGGGCTTCTATGCGAGTCCCTGGAGACCATGACGTCGTTGATGGACTCGATGTGCGCCCGACTTGCGGGTGTCACGTCCATGAGCACTGCAAGGCTCGTGTAGTTGTCGCCGAGCAGGGATATGAACGCCGGAAGGTTCTCGGCCTTGCCGACAGGGATGATTACCCACCTTGGGTCGAGTTTCGCCCTGCCCTCGGTTGCGCAGAACTCGCCCAGAACCTGTAGGTAGATCAGGTCGGATGGTGAGTTTACCAGTAGGCAGTGCGGCGCCAGGAAGAGCGTCTCGGCCATCTGGTAGCCCAGGGCGGTCTGAAGTGGGAACACCGTGTCGCGGCTGTTCTGCAGCACGTCGTCGGTGATGACGGTGCCATATTCGTCCATGTCCTCGACGGTCCTGACGCTAGGCAGATTGTTGAGGTTGATCATGAACGGCGAGTGCGTTGTGTAAACGACCTGGTGCTTCGGAGCGAGTCGTTCGTCGATAAACCTGAGGAAGTCGTACTGGGCCATCGCGTGGAGGTTCAGTCCCGGCTCGTCCAGGAGCAGGACCATGTGACCGTTCTGCATCTCCTCGATCTCTGAGAAGTAGACGAGGAAGCTGAAGAACCAGACGAAGCCCTTGGAACGCTCGTCGAAAGGCACAGATACACGGTGCCTGTCGTTCCAGATGCGGACGTGGAGGATCGGCCCTGCATTCAGCGGGGGAGGATCGTTCGGATTGGCCTGCGAGATGTCGAACTCGACCCTGAGTTGCGTGTTCTGCCGCCAGAACTCGAAGATCTCGTCGCTGATTCCAATGGAGGCAGACTCCAGCTCGGCCTTGAGGTACTCAAAGCTCTGCTGCTGCTCCAGGTCGTCGAGGTCTGCGCCGACGAGGGAGATCAGGGCGAGGAACGTGCGGTCTGACTCGTCAAGCTCATCAGGCTCGAAGCGGCGGTCCTTGATGTCCTGTATCGAGATGCGACCTCGCATCGTGCTGTAGTTGTCGAAATACACGAACTCCGGGAGGTAACGCTCCAGGTGCTCAAGTACGATCTGCTGACGAAGGTCGTTGTTGAACCTCTTGGTCAGCTCGGAGAGCAGCACCTGTACTGCCGTCGGCTTGACCTCGAGCCCCTGCAGTCTAGTGTAGAGGTCGTCCCACTTGGTGGTGTCGCCGACGAATTGGTGGATCTCCTCCGGCAGGTTGGCACTGTCGATCACGTGCCTGATGACGGCCTCTTCATCTATGTCGACTTCCCAGGACCTCTGGTTCTTGTAGTTCTTGGAGGCAATTACCTTCGGGGACCGCAGAACACCCGGTCCGAACCGAGACTCAAGCTCAGACATCTCTTCACGAGTAAGTTTGAATTCGGCCTGGATCACTGTGTCAGGGTCGGTCTCATGGCGCCTCTTGTATCGGACGTAACCCTTCCTCGGGTAGTCCATGATGTCGAACTTGCCGTTGGCGCCCCCGACTGGATTCAGCCGTCGCAGCGCCTGCAGAAAGGCCGTCTTTCCGGACTCGTTCTTGCCGACCAGGGTAGTGACGTTGTCCAGGGAGACCCACCCGGAGTCGTCAATGCTGCGATAATTAGTAACCTTGGCTCGAGTTATGTTCATTATGCCTCCTCAGTATTGGCCGCACGGTACTTGACTAGCTCTCTGAACTCGATCGATTTGGACTCAGTCTGGCGGACTGCCCCACGCCGACCGTCCAGCTTCTATTCCCTGTGCCATGAGGAAGAATGTTCACTCTGACACCACAAGCCTGATAAAGAGGCTAATCTCTGCCCATATGCGGTTTCAAGGCATTTAATGGGTCTAGTTTTAGAACTGTTCAAAACAGTGACCTATATGAGGCTGTACCCTGAACCTTGACGGTCTATCCCCGTACCCTGGGCCTCATCTATCCAGCCAAACTCCTTGAGAATCTGCTGGCTGTACGTAACTCGCCCGGTTACGCTGTCGAGAGGTTCAGAGGCGAGAAGCAGAGCCGATTGGGCCATCAGGTCGGGATGCTCGCCGCGAGGATCGTCTATGCCTGTGACCAGGTTGTGGAACACGGTCCCTGGAGTGGGCACTACCTGGGATGGCGATACGCAGGTTACCGAGATGCCGTACTGGTACAACTCCTGCGCGAGGCCCTGGCTGAAGCGTTCCAGCGCAGCCTTCTCAGCGCCGTAGCAGGTGCCGCCCGAATTGGCAGGTACGTCTTGATACGGGCCTCTTCCGGGTCCGATTGCGGCGCCGGATGATATGTTGACGATGCTGCCGCCGCTCTCCATCATGTCGCCGATTGCCAGCTGGCTGAGAATGAACGGCGCATGGAAGTTTACGGCCCAGGAACGCATCCAGCGGCGAAGCGGATAGTCCTTGACGGGTATGAAGTAGGTCAGAGCGGCGTTGTTGACCAGTACGTCCACGCTTCCGTACGCCGCGTGTGCCTCTTCGAAGAGACGCTCGCAGTCTTCTGGAAGTGAGATGTTCACTGCAGAGGCCGTCGCCTCGCCGCCGTCTTCCCTGATGTCGGCCACGGTCTTCTCGAGGGAGCCCTCCAGGGGGTGATCTCCCTCCCTGAGCGTGCGAGCCGCCGCAACCACGCTTCCGCCCTCGGCGGCGAACAGCCTTGCTATCTCAGCACCGATGCCCCTGCTTGCTCCGGTTATTACGCATACTTTGCCGTCTAGCTTACCCATTGACTAACCTCCAGTGTTGTCCAAGTTTGATTGCACCATTATATTAGGAATCAAATTGCGGATGTTAGTTTGGATGTTGGAGGCCACGAGATGACGGAACGGCAGGTGCCGACCAAAGACGAGGTACTTTCGTACCTGAAAGATGACAGACGGTGGGGACGCTGGGGAGACCAGGGGTCTGCGGGCGCGATCAACCTCATAACCGCTGAGAAGCGTCTGGAGGCCGTTGGGCTGGTCCAGAACGGTCGGACCGTGTCGCTCAGCCGACCGTGGGCCGTCGAGCCCAGAACTGAGAACCCGCGTCCGGCTCAGCATTTCATGTCGGTCATGAACCGCCCGAACGGCGGCGGGGCCGCTATGGACTTCTACGGAGTCTTCTACCACGGAACAGCCACAACGCACATCGACGCACTGTGCCACGTGTGGGACGAGAACGGGATTTGGGACGGTAAGTCCCCCGATGAAATACTGGGATTCAATGGCGCCACGTACGGGACTGTCGACGCCTGGAGCGACGGCATTCTGACCCGGGGAGTGCTGCTGGACGTCCCGCGACACCGTGGAACAGACTATGTCACTCTCGATGCTCCGGTACATGGCTGGGAACTAGACGAGATCGCCGCCGCGCAGGGAGTCGAAATCAGGCCAGGTGACGCCGTCATGGTGTACAGCGGTCGTGAGGCATATGCGGCAGAGCACGGCGGCAACTGGGCCGGAGAACCGGCCCGTCCGGGTCTTCATGCCTCCTGCCTCAGGTTCGTGCGAGACGCGGATATTTCGATACTTGGCTGGGACATGATGGACGCTGCTCCCAATGAGTATGACATTCCCTGGTCGGTACACGGCGTCATATTTGCCTATGGCGTTGCACTGCTGGACAACTCGCTGCTGGAGCCCCTGGCCAATGCGTGCGCCGAGGAGGGAAGGCACGAGTTCATGCTGACGATCAACCCACTGAACGTGGTGGGTGGCACGGGATCGCCCGTCAATCCGATTGCTGTGTTCTGAGGTAGTACCTCGCTGCGGATAATGTGACTGTATGGTAGGCAGTGTTTTCACCCTCACCCCAACCCTCTCCCTGAGGGAGAGGGGGTCTGTTGGTAGTACTCATGCCTATCTGTTTACCTTTACATACCCTTGTCAGCCTCCGGACTAAGTCGGGGCAGGCTCAGAGGGAGAGGTGACTTCAGATTCCGTAGGAGGCACCCACCAGATTGACACAGCTTCTTGTCTGCGAGTCGCTGTTGAATTGACTGGGGAACGTGGCTAACCTTTAACCAGGTGATTAATGCAGCATTCCCCAGCTATTCGCGCCGAGAGCCTCTTCAAGCGCTTCGGCGACTTCACAGCAGTCAACGGGATAGATTTTCAGATTCAGCGTGGCGAGTGCTTCGGCTTCCTGGGTCCCAATGGAGCCGGCAAGACCTCCACGATGAGGATGATCTCGTGCGTCTCCCCGGTGTCGTCAGGCACTCTGAACGTCTACGACATGGATGTTCGGAGCAGCCAGCGTGACGTCAAGAAGGTTCTGGGCGTCGTGTCCCAGGCAGACAGCCTGGACCCGGACCTAAACGTTATGCAGAACCTGCTCTCGTACGGCAGGTTCTTCAACCTAAACTCGGACGTTGCGAGAGACCGGGCTCTTGAGGGCCTCGAGCTGTTTCAGCTCGCCGACAGGGCGAATGCCATGCCGGACCATCTTTCCGGCGGCATGAGGCGGCGGCTGCTCATCGCCCGGGCGCTCATGAATGAGCCACGCATCCTAGTTCTGGATGAACCAACCACCGGACTGGATCCCCAGGCCCGACTTCTTGTGTGGGACAAGCTCAATCTGTTGAAGTCCCGTGGCATCACCATGCTGCTCACGACTCACTACATGGACGAGGCGGCCCACCTGTGCGACAGGCTCGTTGTGATCGACCACGGCGAAGTTCTCGAAGAAGGCACTCCTGCTGAGATGATCCGGTCCCACGTGGGTGACATCGTGTTTGAGTTGAGGGTCAGTCACACCGACAAGGCTGGGCTGATCGAGTGGCTGAACGTCTCCGGCATAGATGGTCACATCGAAGACCGTGCCGACTCTGTCCTCGTCTACCCTCGTAACGGCTCGCTTTCCCTGGATGACCTGCCAGTCGATGGCTACCAGGTTACCCGCAGGCCCGGCAATCTCGAGGACGTGTTTCTGCGGCTGACCGGACGTGGTCTGAGAGAGGGCTGAACTGACAGGGTTGTACACACTTAAACGCGCACCGACGCCTGTTTCATGACCGTTCTGCAGGCCGTAGTTCCAGCGATTCAGAGAACGCCTGTCTGGGGCGGGTGGCGCGTGTGGCAACGCAACCGAGACGCGGTGCTTCGCGCCTGGAAGGTCGAGTTCGGCGGCGTACTTGTGGAGCCGTTCATCCTGCTCTTCGCGATGGGATTCGGACTGGGACCGTACATAGGCAACATGGGCGACCTCACCTATGCGGAGTTCATCGCAGGGGGGGTGCTGGCGAGCTACGCGATGTTCCATGCGACTTTCGACGCCACCTACGGCGCATATCTCCGCATGGAGAGTCATCACATATACGAAGCCATGCTGTTTACTCCCGTGGAGCCTCGTGACATCGTGCTCGGCGAGGTGATGTGGGGAGCGACCCGCTCCGTCATATCTGCATCGGCGGTTCTTGTAGCGGCGACAGCCTTTGGACTCGTCCTCTCTCCGTGGGCGATTCTCGCCATCCCGGTCGCCTACCTGATCGGTCTGACATTCGCCTCCCTGGCCATGGTTCTCACTGCCACAGCTACAACAATCGGGGCAATGAACAACTTCTTCACGCTGTTCCTGATGCCGATGTTCTACCTGAGCGGGACGTTCTTCCCGCTTGAGCGTCTGCCAATCGTTGCCCAGGAACTTGCGTGGCTTCTGCCGCTGACCCCTGCCACGAGCCTCGTCAGGGGACTCATGACGGGCCAAATCACCCCGTGGATGTTTGCGTGGGCAGCGGAGTTGTTCGTTTTCGCCGTCGCGTCACTGTTCCTGGCCTCTTTCTTCATGCGCAGGAGACTGCTCAAGTAAAACGCGGGTGTGCATCGCGTGACTGTGAGATATAATCGGCCCGAAAACGCCAAGAGCCACTGAGGAGCCAAGATGGTATTCAGCGAAGGGTCCGATATCTACCGCACACTCGGGGTCAGTCCAGCAATCGTCGCCTCCGGGTCGACCACCGCATACGGCGGAAGCAAGTTGAGGCCGGAAGTCCTCGACTCAATGGAGAAGGCGTCCAGGACCATGGTCAACATGGACGACCTGAACGTCGCCGCGGGTAAGGTGATCGCGGAAGTAACAGGCGCCGAAGCGGGGCTCGTCACTTCGGGCTCTGCGGGAGGGCTGGTGCTCCAGGCTGCTGCGGTCATGGCCGGCAGCGATCCAGCAAGCATGGCCAAGCTGCCCAAGTCTGATGGTCTCAAGAACGAGATCGTCATGCACATGAGCCACAGGTTCCCGTACGACCAGTGCTATACCGCGACTGGGGCGACTATCGTAAACATTGGCGATGGACGACGCTGCCACCCATGGGAGCTCGAGGCTGCCATCAACGAAAACACGGCAGCGGTTGCGTACCTGTTCTCCGGTTTCGTGAGTCGTCGGGCTCTCCCGCTCGAACAGGTCGTCGAGATGGCACACGCTCATGACGTGCCGGTAATTGTCGATGCCGCGTCGTACTTGCCGCCAAGGGCCAATCTCCGCCGCTTCATAGACGCTGGCGCTGATATGGTCCAGTTCTCAGGAGGCAAGGCTGTTCGGGGACCGCAGGGCACGGGCATTCTCGCCGGCCGGGCCGACCTCATCGAAGCGGCTTACGCCAATGCCAGCCCCCACCAGTTCATCGGACGGGGCATGAAGGTAGCCAAAGAGGAGATCATAGGTCTGGTCGAGGCGTTGCAGATTTTCGCTGATGAAGACGAGGACGCAGAGAACCGCCGCTTCTCCGAGATGTGTCAGCAGGTCGTGGATGCTCTTATCGAAACGCCCGGCCTTGAGGTATCGGTCGAACACGATGAGTGGGACTACCTGACTCCCGTCGCGGTCATGCGCTTCACCCGTGACTGGCGTGGCCCGTCTCGTGATGAAGTCAACGACATGATGGCTGTAGGCGACCCGCCCGTCTACCTTCACAACATCCACAATCCGGATGAGCTAGCGGTCGATCCCTTCAACCTCGACGACCAGGAGCTCGAGACCGTAATTCGTCGGCTGCGAGAGGTTATGCTCGGCTGAAGTGAGGATTGGTGGTCGCGTCTTCCGTGTGATTCAACGGACATAGACCCTGACTAGCCAGTGATGCCTCCCTAACGACCTCATAACACCACTGAGGAGTCCTGTCATGAAGTACGACTACATAGTCATCGGAGCCGGTTCTGCGGGAGCGATTCTGGCAACCAGGCTGACGGAAGACCCTTCCAAGTCGGTGCTGCTTCTCGAGGCTGGTCCCGACTACGCTGAGATGGAAGACCTTCCAGACGAGGTCCGCTACGGCTACGCCACGGCCACCGACATCATGACCAGCGATCACAACTGGCAGTTCACAGGGCGTGCCACGGACGAGGCCGAACCGATGCTCGTCCCCAGGGGCAAGGTCACCGGAGGCTCCTCAGCCATAAACGGTCAGATCTTCCTCAGGGGAGTACCTGAGGACTATGACACCTGGAAGTCCTGGGGAAACGATGAGTGGGGGTTCGAGGACTGCCTTCCATTCTTCCGCAAGCTGGAGACTGACACGACATTCTCGGACGACTTCCACGGCACTGACGGACCGATCATCTGTCACAGGTTCCAGGAAGAGGCCTGGCAGCCCGTTTCTCATGCGTTCTACCAGTCCTGCATGGAATACGGCTTTGAAGACTGCCCGGACCACAACAACCCCGACTCGACAGGCGTTGGGCCTCTGCCCCTGAACAACCCCAACGGCATCCGGTGGAGCACCAACCTCGGATACCTGAGCCTGTCACGGCACAGGTTGAACCTGACGATACGTGCCAACTGCGTGGTGCATCGAATAGAGTTTGACGGCAACCGTGCCACCGGTGTCGTCGTCGAGAGCGGTGGGGAGACATTCACCGTCGAAGGCGACGAGATCATTCTCAGCGCTGGAGCGGTCGGCTCTCCGCAGATACTGTTGCTGTCCGGTGTCGGACCGGCTGACCACCTCAATGAGGTTGGGATTCCCGTAGTTCACGACCTGCCCGGTGTAGGCCAGAACCTGCGGGACCATCCGCTGGTTTACGTTACGTGGAGGGCGAAGCCCGAGCACGAGTTCGACCTCGACGGGCCGCGAATGCAGTTTGGCCTGCGCTACACAGCCACCGGCTCCGATCTGCGAAACGACATGATCGTCTACATGAACAGCTTCGCCACGGAGCGGGTGAACCGGGGCGGCAATCGTATGGAGCCTGTTGGGATCCGCATGATTATCGGGCTCGACCTCGAGGTCGGTTCGGGCGAGTTGAAGCTGCAATCGGCAGACCCTCACGAGCAGCCTCTTCTCGACTATAACTACTTCACCGAGGAGTTCGACCGGGAACGAATGCGCGAGGCGGTGCGAGTGTGCGTACAGCTTGGTGAGCACGAGGCGTGGAGCGCCATCCTGGACGAGCGAGTCGAGCCGCCTGACGAAGCCCTGGAGTCAGATGACGAGCTCGATGCCTGGATGATGCGTGAGGTCACCACAGGCCACCACATCTCCTGTACGAACAAGATGGGGCCAGCTTCCGACGCTATGGCCGTCGTTGACCAGCACGGAAAAGTTCACGGTCTCGAGGGTATCCGCGTTGCGGACGCATCGATAATGCCGGACTGTGTTCGTGCCAACATCAACGTGACCACGATGATGATCGGCGAGAAGATCGCAGACGTCGTTCAGCAGGGCAGCTAGCACAGGTAGGCAGATCGTCCGGAGATCAGCCAGAGGTACTCTGAAGTGAACTACGACCACATCATTGTAGGGTCCGGATCGGGTGGCGGTGCATTGGCCACAAGGCTCTCGGAAGACCCGGATCGTTCAGTACTGCTTCTTGAAGCAGGGGTGGACTACCCGGACTTCGACACCATCCCCGACGACCTGAAGTACGGCTGGGGGTCTGGCACCGACTTTGTCGTGGAAGACCGTCACAACTGGCAGTTCACCGGCCGGGCGACAGAGTTGAACCCGACCATGGACGTACCTCGTGGCAAAGTGACCGGCGGCACCAGTGCGATCAATGGGCAGGTCTTCCTGCGTCCCGTCGCGGCTGACTTCGACTATTGGACTTCCATTGGCAATGACGAGTGGACCTACGAGGACACGCTCCCGTTCCTGCGCCGGATGGAAACGGACACCGATTTCTCAGACGACTACCACGGTTCTGACGGCCCCATAATAGTGCGACGGCATAGCCTGGACTCTCTCCAGGCGGAGCCTGGACCTGGGGTTTCCTGAAAACCCCGATCACAATCACCCTGACGCAGAGGGCGTTGGTCCCTATCCACTGAACAATCCTGGGGGCGTTCGCTGGAGTACCGCGATCGGATACCTGAGTATGGCGCGCCACCGCCTGAACCTGACGATCAGGCCCAACTGCTTCGTGCGACGGGTGTTGTTCGAAGGACGCAAGGCAGTGGGCGTGGAAGTGGAGAGCGGAGACGAGCTGTTCAGCGTTTACGGAGACGAGATCATCCTGAGCGCCGGGCCTATCGTGTCACCGCAGCTACTGATGCTGTCCGGCATCGGTCCTGCAGACCACCTCTCGGAATTTGGCATCGGAGTGATTCACGACTCGCCCGGGGTTGGCAACGGTCTGCGCGATCATCCGTCCGTGCCGATGATGTGGAATGCGTTGCCGCACGTTCCGCCACCTCCTCAGGAGGTCGGACCCCAGAAAGTGGCCCTCAGGTATACGGCTCCCGGCTCGCACCTGACCAACGACATGATCACTGTCATGCGCTTCCGCAAGGAAGGTCACATGCTGCTGATGAGCGTGGGAGTCTATCTGGCGGTAGGGCAGGGGAGTCTGAAGCTCCAGTCTGCCGATCCGCACGTGCAGCCTCTTCTCAACTACAATTTCCTTTCGGAGGATTTCGACAGGCAGAGGATGCGAGACGGGGTCAGACTGTGCCTCGACATGGTCGCCCACTCGGAGTTCCAGAACATTGCCGGCCCGCTGGTTTCACCCTCGGAGGCCGACCTTGCATCAGACGACGCGCTAGACCAGTGGATGCTCCGCAACGTGAGCACCATGCATCACATCTCGTGTACTGCCAAGATGGGACCGGACTCGGACCCGATGGCGGTCGTCGATCAACACGGTCGGGTGAAGGGTGTCGAGAATCTGCGGATAGTCGACGGCTCGATCCTCCCGGACTGCCCAAGGTCGAATACCAATGTGCCCATCATGATGCTGGCCGAGCGCATCTCGGACTGGATCAAGGCTGGGCAATAGCACACAAAGAGCTTTCCTCTGCATCACTGCACGTCTCATCTAAGGATCGTGGTCTGTACGTATCTTAGGGTGAGCGCTAAAGGGAGCTGTTAATGACCCGAATCATCGCAACCACACTTGCTGCGACCGCGATTGTCCTTGTATTGGCATGTGGGACATCAGAGCCCGTCGAATCTCCACCTTCCCCATCGCCACTTGCAGCGGAACTTCCGACCGCGGCTCCGACTGAGGAGCCCGCAACCCCTACCTCCGAGCCAGCCGCGACGGCAACGTCACCTCCGGATTCGACACCGACGACGGTTGCCGTGGCCACGTCGCTCCCTGCTGATACTCCCACTCCTGCCGGTTATGACTCCAACGCAGCCATGTACGATATCTTCCCGGCGTTCTCCCTCGTCCCATCCGATCTCGATGAGATACTGGACGAGGTCGTCGCTGAGAATGACCAGTCCCTCGTACCCTTCCTGGTGGAGATATTGCGGTTCATGCCGTCCAGTAGGTCGTACGAACTCATTGGGCAGGCGCTCAGAGATCTGACCGGTCAGGACTTTGCCAGCGAAGATTGGGACGCTTGGATGGACTGGGCGGGCCAGAACAGCGACAAGTACGAGCCTCCTTCAGAATACGCCACATGGAAGTCGGGCATGTATGCGGCCATAGATCCTAGAATCGCGCAATTCATACGCCCTGCCAAGGAATTCTCGAGAATAGACCTGACTGAGGTGGTGTGGGGTGGAGTCCGCACTGATGGCATCCCTGACATCAGGAATCCTCGCTCCTTGACGCCCGCTGAGGCCGACTACATGGAGCCCGGCGACAGGGTATTCGGCGTACATATCAACGGCGAGAGCAGAGCGTACCCCCTACGCATAGTCAATGCCCACGAGATGGTCAACGACACGTTAGGAGGGGAACCGATCTCGCTGATGTGGTGAACGCTCTGCGGAACCGGAATCGTGTATTCCGGGAAGATAGATGGAGAGACCACCACCTTTGGAACGTCAGGACTGCTGTATCGCTCCAACAAACTGATGTATGACCGGCTCACCAATACACTATGGAGTTCCCTGGTTGGCAGGCCGGTAATCGGCAAGCTGGCGATGAGGGACGACCTGGTCCTGGACTACTTCCCCGTCGCTCTGACTACCTGGCAGGAGTGGCTGGAAGAGCACCCGAACACAAGCGTCATTTCAACCGAAACTGGCTACTACACGCCCAGGATGTACCAGCCTGAGTCCGATACCAGGTCCATCTACTACTCGTACCGGATCGACCCTGGCACCATGTTCCCGGTGTGGAACCGGGACGATCGTCTCGAAGTGAAAGACGAGGTATTGGCCCTCAGCGAAGGTGATAGCCACAAGGCGTTCCCGATAGACGACCTGAACCAGGTGAGACTGGTCAACGACACCATCGGCGAAACTGAGATCGTCATTCTGGCGTCATCAATATCGTCTGACGCACGCGTCTTCGAGCGTGATGGCAGGCAGTTCGCCTTGAATCCAGACAAGCAGTCAGCCGTCATTCCGCAGACGGTAGTTGACGACGAGGGACAGGTCTGGCAGGTGTCGGATACGGGTCTGACGGGCCCGGGTGGAGAGACACTGGAAAGACTACCGTCGTACGTCTCTTTCTGGTTCGGCTGGTATGCCTTCCACCCCGACACGTTGCTGTATGAGGCGCAATCAGTTGGTTCGCTGACTGAGAGGCAAGAAGAAAGGTACTGCTGAACGTATCTCAGACTGGGTAAAGGTCGGGCAATAGCACAAAAGAGACCTCAGTATGCATTACTGCAAACCTCATCTGGGGATCGTTCGTTGTTCCTCCCTGGGACGAGGGTAAAAGGTAGCTCCTTGTGACCCGACTTATCGCAGCTTCACTAGTTGCGGCCGTCGTCGTCATTGGCTTTGCCTGCGGAGGATCAGGGCCAGTTGAGTCTCCGCCACTGCCCTCTCCTATGGCGATGGAACGTCCGACGGTGGCTCTGACGGAGGAGCCCGCGACTCCTATGAGCCAGTGCCGACAGTAACGTCACTCCCGGCTCCCATACCGACGCCGGTTGTCGCAGATGCTCCTATTGTTTTCAAGTGGCTATATGGGAGGGCTTCCGGATGATCGAGTAGACTTCTCGGGCCACGTAGCGTT
>JAGWBK010000046.1 GCA_021295915.1 Dehalococcoidia bacterium | reverse complement strand
CGGACTCGGTCAGGTTCGCGATCTTCTACGGCGTCTCCAACAACACCTGGCGCTTCTGGGACATCTCGAACTCGCGCGATCTGATTGGCTACGAGCCTGAGGACAATGCTGAACAGTGGAGGTAGGGCTGAGCTTACCCTGAAGGTGTCTCTCAATAGCCTCCTCTCCCTCAGGGAGAGGATTGAGGTGAGGGTGAATACTCAGACTTCCCCTCATCCCCGTATCGAGTACGGGGCAGGCTCTAGCCTTCTCCCTGGGAGAAGGGACTTTGGAAGCAGCTCTAGCTACGACGCCCTACGGCCACTCTACCTTGCCGTCTTCGTAGATGTCCTCGAGGAAGTCGTCGGTGAACGCTGAGCTCACGTCCTGTGAGCCGGGAAGTGCGCCGTACTTGAGCAGCGAGTCGTGGAACTCCTGCCACTGCTCCTCGCTCATCCACCCGAGGCCGTTGGCGTCGGTGAGCGGCGAGACGGCGTCAGCGAACTCTGCAGCGAGCATGAAGCGCATGTGCTCGCGGTCCGCGCCCTCTGCGTACTTGAGCACTATGTCGAGCGTCTCCTCGGTGTTGGAGGCCGCAAACTCCAACCCCTTCATCGTCGCCCTCAGGAAGCGCTCCACGGTTTCGGGGTCGTCATCGATCTGATCCTGCCGAACGATGTAGGTGAGGCCGAGCGTCGGCACCCCGTAGTCGGCGGCGTCGAACATGTTCACGTCGAACCCGAGGCCGCGAATGACGTTTGGCTCGTTGGACTTGAACGCCGCCAGCACGTCTACCTGGCCCTCGGTGAGAACGCGGGGGTCGAACCCGACCCGCACCTCCTGGATCTGCGAACGGTCGACGCCCTCAGCCTCCAGGATCGCCAGATAGTCGACGGGAATGGTGACCTTGTAGCCGAACGTTCTGCCCTCCCAGTCCTTTGGGGTGCTGATGCCCGAGTCCGACAGCGCCAGGAACGCCTGCTGACCACGCTGACCGAACAGCGCTATCGCCACTATCGGCAGGCCGGGATCGTCGCGCCGCTGAAGAACGGAGTTGCCGTCAACCGTGGTGACGTCGACCTCTCCTGCCATGAGCAGGTTGAGGTGCTCGCCGGTCGAGTGCTGGATGTTAACGTCCAGCCCCTGCTCCTCGAAGTATCCCTTCTCCTGCGCGACATACGCCGCGACGAACGGCAGGTTGGCCTGTGGCCTGAACCCGGCCATGAATGTAATGGGCTCCGGCTCGCTCTCGCCGAAAGAGAAGGAACATCCGGCGAGAAACAGACTCGCAGCAACACCTAAGCTTATGACTACATAAATATATTTAATGAACATATATGGCAAGCCCTGCCAGGATTATTAAATCTTATCTGACCCTAATTCAACATCATGCCAGAACAGAGCCCTCTTTTCCAAGACCGATGTCAAAATCGTGAGTGCGATGCCCATAACGGACAGCACCAGGATGGCGGCAAACAGCGTAGGCATGTCGAGGTTGCTGTGGGCAACTATGATGACGCTCCCGAGTCCGCGGTCTGCGCTGAACCACTCTCCGACCACTGCCCCGATGACTGAGAGAGGGACTGCCACCCTGAAGGCGGCGAACAGGTAGGGTGTCGCGCTTGGGACGCGCAGGAGCATGAACACCTGCCGTCGCGATGCTCGAATCGATCTCATGAAGTCCAGCGCGCCGGGGTCGACCGACCTGAAGCCGGTTACGCCGTTGACCAGCACTGGGAAGAACGTGATGAGCGCGGCAATCAGGATCTTCGGGAAGGGCCCGAATCCGAACCAGATCACGAAGAGCGGCGCGACCGCCACCACCGGCGTAACCTTCACCAGTATCGCCAGCGGGTAAAGGCTGCGCTCGATTATGCGAGAGTGCGCCATGAGCGTTGCACCGATCAGAGCGACTGCCGTTCCAAGCAGGAATCCGCCGATAGCCTCCACCAGCGTGACCATGCCGTGTCCGGCGAAGAAGCCCGGGTCTTCGAAGAGCCGCGCGAATATCACAGATGGCGCCGGGATGATGTACTCGGGGGTGTTGGAAGCCCTCGTCCAGATTTCCCAGATCACCCCAACGGCTATCAGCGCGACCGCAGGCGGCAGTGTGTAGAGCAGCACGGGCAACTTTGGCAGATAAATTGAGAATTGAGAATTGCGAATGGTGAAGGATAGATTCTTCATTCCTAATTCTAAATTCCCTGGCGCTGGGCCAGCAGGTCGTGGATGCGGGACGTGTATGCGAGGAAGTCAGGCTCCCGCTCCATCTCGCTCGACCGGGGACGCGGAAGGTCGATGTCGATGACCGACACTATTCGCCCCGGACGCGCCGACATGACCGCCACCCTGTCGGACAGCGCCACCGCCTCGGCGATGCTGTGTGTGACGAACACGACCGTCTTCCTGTCGGCCTCCCATATCCTGAGTAGCTCGTACCGCATGGAGGCCCGCGTGATCTCGTCGAGAGCGCCGAACGGCTCATCCATCAGGAACAGCGATGCACCGACGGCGATTGCCCGAGCCAGAGCAGTGCGCTGCTGCATCCCACCCGATAGCTGGTGGGGGTAGTAGTCGGCAAAGCCGTCGAGTCCCACCATCGTCAGCAAATCGTCGACTTCAGGGCGTCTTTCCGGAGTCGGCTCATTATGGCCTCCTCTCCCTTGACGGGAGAGGATTGAGGTGAGGGTGAAAATGTTGGAACGACTCCCCCTCATCCTAACCTTCTCCCACCAGGGGAGAAGGGACTTTGGACGCCGGTCCACGTCCAACGGTAGGCGGATGTTGGCGGCCACGGTCCTCCACGGCAGCAGCGCCGGCTCCTGTAGGACATACCCGATCTCCCTGTCTGCCTGTGCCGCCTCCGGAGTCATTCCGTCGATTGTGATGATGCCAGAGTCTGGTTCGACGAGGCCAGCGACCAGCCTAAGCAGCGTGGACTTGCCGCACCCGCTCGGTCCGAGCAGCGAGATGAACTCGCCGTGTGCAACTTCGAGCGTGACGTCATCTACGACGTGGATTCGACCGTCGCCGGTGTCGAAGCTCTTGTGAACTCCACTGGCATGCAGGTGTGGCTGTGCGGGATGGTCCATTGCGTTCAGTAGTTTACCACCGTCACATCGCCGAATTAGGTATCATGTCTGGGTTAAAGCAAAACCCAGTTAGGAGCGAAATTATGTACCTGGTAAGAAGGATATTCAACACCAAGCCCGGAGAAGCGCGAAAGGTCGCGAGCCTCGTCCAGAAGCAGGCCCAGATCTACCACGACGCCGGCCAGCGCAGCGAGTTCAAGGTGTACTTCAACGGCGGCACGGTCCCCGGCGAGAACAACGTCGTGGTGCTGGAGTGGACCGACGAGGCGCTGATGTCGCCAATGCGCGGCGGGCACTCAATCCCGCCCGAGGTGTATGACGTGGGCGGGCAGGTCCGGGAGCTTACGACCGGCAACCGCATCGAGTTCATGGAGCTCATGACTCCCGACAAGATGATGGACGTGTAGGGGCGGGTTTCAAACCCGTCCCTACTGCGACCGAGCGACCGAGTTCAGCCATCTCTTCGTCTGGCCGGGCGAGCGGAAGCGCAGCACTTGCAGGTGTCCGTACTCAGGCTGGTCGAAAGCCTCAATCAGCCTGCGGCTCCTCGACCAGTGGGTCTTGAATATCCACAGGAAGAGCGAGTCCTTCGTGAAGAAGTGGTCGCGGAGGCTCTCCCGGTTGCCGTTCCACAGCTCGGTCTTTCGCACGCCGCGTCCTATCGTGCGCCACCATAGCCTCCAGAACACGACAGGGAACTTGTAGTCGAGCCAGACGACCGCTGTCGCCCTGGGCCAGACGACGTCCCTGGCGACGCTGTAGTTGCCGTCGGCCACCCAACGGTCGTCTGACAGCGCCTCGGCTAGTTGGCTCCTGAAGATGTCGTCGGGGGTCTCGGTCCAGTTTGGGCCGTGACGGTACGCGTCTAACTCGACGTGTGTAACGTCCAGCTTCGACGCGAGATATTCTGCGAACGTGGTCTTTCCGGAGCCGGACGAGCCCAGCACCACGACACGTTCAAGTGCTCCAACATCTTCAGCAAGGCTTTTGGGACGTGCGATAGGCAAGAGGGTTCTCCTGCATCGTGAGGATCGGGCCTGATATTCTAGCACTGAGACCGACGGAGGTTCTGAAGTATGCGCCTGAAGGACAAGGTCGCGCTGATCACAGGCGCGGGTTCGGGAATAGGCCGGGCGACCGCCATCCTGTTTGCGGAGGAGGGAGCTGCCGTGGTAGCTGCCGATCTGACTCGCGACAGCGCGCAGGAGACCGTCGATGCGATAACGTCTGCAGGCGGTCAGGCAGTCTCGCTCACCGGCGACGTGACGGCCTCTGCTGACGCTGAGAAGATGGTCGCAAGCGCGGTTGAGAGCTTCGGTAAGCTCGACCTGCTGGTCAACAGCGCCGGTCTCACGGCGCGTCACTCCTCCCTGGAGGGCGCCTCTCCCGAGGAGGCTTGGGTGCGTGTGATCGACGTCAACCTCAAGGGCACCTACATGGTCAGTTGGTACGCCGTCCCTGCGATGGAGCGCGCCGGAGGCGGCTCGATCATCAACCTCGCGTCCGTCATGGGCCTCGTGGGCTACCCGGTCGGAATCGGCGGCGGCTTCAACCCGTACCCGCCATCCAAGGGCGGCGTGGTCCAGTTCACCAAGACCCTCGCCGTGGACAGCGCGCGAAGGAACATCCGCGTGAACTGTCTCTGCCCCGGGTTCATCGAGACCAATCTCACGAGTGGCCTGACCTCAGACCCGGAGATGCTCGAGAAGCTAAATTCGCTGCACCCGATGGGACGACTAGGTCAGCCGCGCGAGGTCGCCAACGTCGCGCTGTACCTCGCCTCGGATGACGCTCGCCACGTCACCGGCACCGCGCTAACCGTCGACGGAGGCTATACGGCGTGGTAGACCGCGCCCCGGTCACCAGAACGTAACGCGACTCTTCCAAACCTCGTACGAGATCGACTCCAGCGCCTTCTGGTTCGGCCTGTCTACAGGGAGAATGCGCGACAGCGTCTTCGACTCCAGGTCCCGCATCATCCGGCAGCGTTTGACGAACCCGTTGAGCGTACCCCTCTCACCCCCGAGCATCACGTAGTCGATGTCCCGCAGGTGCGGCTCGAACACGGTGCGGGTCATGCGGCAGGTTGTGTCGTAGAACTCCCTGACCAGGCGCTCGCGGCTGCGCTCGAACCTGCGCTGCGAGCTGCCCCCTTTACGGTGCCTGTTCTTGACGTATCGCGTGTCCGTCTTGGTCGCGAGCAGCTTGTTGCCTCGCAGCACGGCGATGGCGTACCTGCCAAGCCTGAGCAGCACGATTCCGACAACCGGCTCAGAGTTGAACACCTCCAGGATGGGCTTCGACTCAAGACCCGCCGCCCTGACGTCGACCGTCAACGGAAACGGAGGCTGGACCGCCACAACCCTCTCCGGCGCGGCGAACACGGCGACGCCGGTGTCGCTCGACCCACCTTCAGCCAGCGCCTCAGCAACCTGAGACCTCTCCGGCTCCGACTCCGGCAGCAGGTGGCCGTAGTCCCGCGCACCAAGCGTCTCCGCCGACACGCACACCGTCACGGCACAGTCCTCAGCAGCAAGCTCATCCAGCAACCCCCGGACGGCATTCCTGCTGATACTTCTGGTGACAGGATTCATGCGAGTGTCGGGGTTGCTGCCGAGTCGGCGCTTAGCCCCCTCCGCCGTTCATCCAGAAGTCGTAGCGGGTGGCGGCCATATCGGCCTCGCGCTCGATGTCCTCTTCCAGCAGGTACCCCTCTGAGACCATCTCACTAGCGGCGGTTCTGACCTGCTCGACGTAGGCGTCCCTGGACCTGTATCTGTCCTCTATGGACACTCGCGGGTCGCCTGCCGCTTTGCGGTCGCTCTCGGTCTTGGGGAACGGCACTGTCCATCCCGCTAGACCTCCGGTGATGCCAATGACCAGGTCCGGGTTGCCGTTGTCCGGATGACGCAGGTTCCAGCCTGTGTTCGTCGCGAGGGGCACGCTGACCGATGGCAGGCGTATGCCACCAACTTCGTTGCCGTCTTCATCGACGTCCGACACGACCGACGGGTACTCCTCACCCTGCTCGGCGGGCAGCTTGGTGGTCCGACCCAGATGCGCTTCGTCCCCGTAGTCCAGTCGCATTGCGCGCGTGACTCTCGGAGGAAAATCGACGCCCGGCAATCGCTCGAACGTCTCGCGCAACGTATACGACTCCACCCCTGTGCCGTCGTCGAGGCTTGGATGCAGGGAGGCCGGTGCAGGTACCCCGTCCCGTACCCAGTTATCGAGGTTGGTCAGCAGCGCTCGTTGCAGGGGAGAGTAGTCCACGGCGTTGTACGGAAGCTGCCCCTTGAGGCCGTCCATGACCCTGATGCTCTGCGGCGGGAAGGTGCCCGTCCCGTGCATCGTGCCAGCGAAGTGGTAGCGTCGCACGTTCCCCGACTCCTCGGCGTCGCGCATGTTTTCGAAATCGGTGTGTATCAGCCCGGCGTCACCGCGCCAATACTCGGCCGACGTGTTGGTGAACATGATCTTCGGGACGTTGCCGCTCTCTTCCATCCGCGTGAGCAGCGAGCCCGAGTTGCCTGTCACCGGGTCGGTGAGCTCAGTGTCCGCGAACGGGAACAGCTCGGGGATGATATAGCAGACGTCCTTGGACGGCTGGCCGAAGCGCAGGTTGAACTCTCCGCGCATTCCGCCTGCGACGTGTGGGATGATGCCGTCGAGCGCCATCCTGCCCTGCTCGTCGTTGTTGAGGTTGTAGTAGATGTACGTGCGCAGGAAGCGACCGCTCTGCGACGCGCCGAACGCGTGGGCGCGCTCGATAGTCCCAGCGCAGGGGTTGCCGTCCTCTTCGCTCTCGTACTTCAGGAACGACACGATGTCGCGCACCGACGCCATGCCGAGACCCACGATCTCGCTGCCGACGCTGGTGTACACAAGCTGGTAGATGCGACCGGGCTCGAACCCGCCTCTCAGGTAGACGTGATTGAGGTCAGGCTCTATCTGCTCGTCCTCGACACGCACGAACTGGAACTGGTCTCTGGGTATCACCTCGGTTGCGGGCTCATTGGGATGGTCCTTGACCATGAGCGTCGCCCCGGCCTCGTCGGGGTCTGCGGGCGGGTGCGGAACGTGAGTCCGGTCGGCCAGCAGGAAGACGTTGGTGGTCTCGTTGCACTGGAACTGGTGCAGGATCTTGCCGGTGATCGGAGTGCCGTCTGGGTTGAGCGCCTGGGGCACGTTCATGCCGATCAGGTCCGGGTCGTCGGGAACGTCGTTCTGCCATCCGCACCACACGATGGTGTAGCCCTCGCGCATCAGGAACCCGTTTCCAGGCTCGAGCGGAGCGCCCGCGTCCATCGCCCTTGGCGCGCTGTTGAAGCCGAGTATGGTCTTGCGACCTCGGTTCACGACGTCGAAGATGATGCTGCCCCGTCCCCTGTCCGGGTCGGCAGGTTGGAGCATCTCGAAGTCCGACGAGAACCGCACCCGGCCATCGGAGTCGCGTGGAGCCAACTCCAGGTCGGTGATCGTCTGGTTATTGGCGTGGAGCGGATCGACCGCGAAGTGGGCCGTGCCCTTGAGGTGTGTGTACGCTCCGACGTCTCCGAAGGTCTGTCCCCCGGCGAATGGAGTTGCGCTGGTGATTTCGAGTCTGGTTACGGGCAACGGCTTTACCTCTTTCCTGAAAGTGCGCCCCCGATTGTAGCACCTTGACGCAATTCAGGAAGGACGGCCCGTGAGGGTCAGTAGTGGAAGTCGTTGGGGTCGAAGTCGATCTCGGGGGATTCGCCGTGGACCTCGCATTCGGGGTCCTTGCAGCCGGTGTATGACTTGAAGTAGTCATCATTGAGTGCTGCGGGGTATGGGTCGAAGTCGGGGTCGTCGCCATCTTCGTGTGCGTAGATGGTGAGCAGCCTTGCGGCGGTGAGTCGGTGGCTGATCTTGACGCCATCGAAACGTACGTTCATCACGTCAATGAGGACGCTGGTGTTGTCTCAGAGTATGCCGGGCTGGACCACTGCTGCTATTGAGTCAGCCAATGAGAATATGGTTTAAGTGGCGCAGGTATCTTGATGCCGCCTCAGGCAGTCGACGATGATGCGGTTCATTTCGGGAAACTGCTCGACGGCGAATTTGTCGATCCAAGCTTCGATCTTGCACCGGGCAGCGCCATCGTCCCAGCCTAAACTATAGTCGTCCGGTTCGAGGATATAGTCCGGTTCCTCATGAAGGGTCATCCAGTCGTCAGTGTGGACATAGCTGGTGGGTTTGAAGACATCGGGGTATCGCTTGACGGCATCAAGGAGGATCTTCCGGATCTCGGCGTTTTCGGAGTTACCTTTCGAGAGTCCTAGATCAAGATATGGCTTCTTATCGAAGTAGGGCGTGTTCTTGAAGTGAGGCTCCTTATAGTTGTCGAACCGGAGCTGGAAGAAGAGAAGTGCAGGGCCTTCGCGTCGGGATCCGAGACGCCACCTGTCTCCAAGACTCCCTTGATCGCGCTGTGTATGGCGGAGTAGCTTGCCGGTTGCCAGTGCTTCTGATCTCGTTCCTCGTTGGGCGGGAAGCCATCGGGGGATAGGAAGATGTGATGCCTGGTGAAGTCAGGATAATCATTGGCCAGAGCGCGGCGGTAGCGGGTGAGCTGGTTGCTGTGCTCCTGAGAGCGGGTCTTGTTCTCGATGGCGATGAGACTGTGGCAGTCCTGGTTCAGGATCAGGATGTCCAGGTAGCCCACCTTTCCTGCTACGACGTTCTTCCACTCCCGGTAGACCTGGGCGGCGCTCCAATCCGCATCGAGCATCTCTTGTGGAGCCCTTGTAGCCTTGAGCAGGGCGGCGATGAAGCACTCGGCTTGCCGGTGGTGAGCCGATGGGTCTAGAAGCCATCCGATGATCCTGGAGTGGAATTCCTCGTAGTCCCACCTGTGAGGGGCGATAAGATCAATGGCGTCCAGCCGCTCGCGCTCGTCGGCGACCGCACGGCTGAGGTCGTCAAGAGCATTCAGAAGGGTCGCTGAATGGAGGGCCAAACGCAGTGCCTCGCGCTCGTAAGCCAGGGAGGCTTCCAGCCGAGCTATTGCAGGCAGCGCCCGGTTCAGAAGTTGGTTGTTAGGGTCGGTTTCGGCATCTTGGAAGGTCATGTCAGCCATCCGGGTTATTGTTCTCCATGTTGCTTGTCGAAGGCCAGGATAAATGTCGATGCTGTACCAGTTTGGTAGGTGAACATTTCACCCTCACCCCCGGATCAAGTCCGGGGCAGGCTCTAGCTCTCTCCCTGAGGGAGAGGGGATTTTCGATGCCGCGCTTGCCCAATAGATGCGATTGCCCTGGAGGGGACGCAGGGAGTTGTTTAGGATTCTTTGCGATGCCCATCCACAAAGTCCCAGTCGAGGTCCAGCCCCAGGCCCGGCCTGTCTGACATCTCAATCACGCCGGTGTTGATCTCCAGCCGTGGACTGTACAGCTTCGACCAGATCTCGTATGGCTCGACGTCAGGGCAGGCAGGGATGATGAGTCCGTTGGGGACTGCGGCGACGAGGTGGCTGCTCAGATCCGGGTACTGCGCTCCGTGTGGCGCGATAGGGACGTGGTGTGCATGGGCCAGCGCGGCGAACCGCAGCAGACCGGTGTAGCCGCCGCCGATGATGATGTCCGTCTGCAGTAGCTGCAGACCGCCCTCTGTGATGAGTCGGCGGGCTCCCCCGAGAGTGCCGTCGCCTTCGCCGCCTGCGACCATCGCACTCGTCGCCTCCCGCACCATGCTGTAGAAGCGCGGCTCGTCGTCTCCGCGCACAGGCTCCTCGATCCAGTACAGTTTGTACGGCTCGAACTTCCGAGCCATCTCAGCCGCTACCGTGCCGTGCCACATCCGGTGAGCGTCGAGCATGATGCGCACGTCCGGCCCGACGGCCTCCCGCGCGAGTCGCACCTTCTCCAGTGCGACATCGTCGTCGTAGCCGCTCAGGTGGAACTTGACGTGCGAGTAGCCCTCGTCCGCGTGCTTCTTCACGAGTCCAGCGACGGTCTCCGGGTCTTCGTCAACGTACCCGATGCCGTCCGCGTACACCTCGACGCGGTCTGTGTACCCTCCCAGCAGTCTCCATACCGGCTGACCGGAGGCCTTGCCGACGATGTCCCAGAGAGCGATGTCGAGCGCTCCAATCGATGTGAAGGCCGCCCTATCTGGTCCGCGGAACCTCCACGCGTGGTCGTACATCTTCTGCCACAGCATGGCGGTCCGGCGCGGGTCCTGCCCGATCAGCAGCGGCGCGAGCTCGTTTCTCACTATGGCTGGATCGCCGCCCCTGCCGAGTCCGCTGATACCCTCGTCCGTGTGAACGAGCATCAGCGGCCACTCCCGATTGACCCCTTCCTCAGGCGGACCCCAGTTGTGCTCCAGGACGATGACTTCTACGTCTGTGATCTTCATGGGCCTGCCTCCAGGATCCTTTGACTACCCGCGTAGTGCCAATCTTGCCGTTCGCCCTGAGCCTGTCGAAGGGCCGTCCGTTCATGGTTCGACAGGCTCACCACGAACGTACCCGCTTGATGGGGTGACATTCGAAATGTCCAGCCACCGACCGGGTTGACGCTTTGCGGCTGGGCTTCCTACACTTCAGCCAACGATACCACACGGGGAGAGGCAATCATGCGCGTCGCCATAGGAGCAGACCACGGCGGATACGCTCTGAAGGACGAGTTGAAGGGGTTCGTTGAGTCCCTCGGTCACGAGGTAGTCGACGTCGGCGCCCACGAGCTCGATCCGGCCGACGATTTCCCCGACTTCACCAAGGCAGTCGCCGAGACCGTCGTCTCCACAGAAGCCCATCGCGGGATCATGATCTGCGGCAGCGGCGTCGGCGCGTCAGTCGCCGCCAACAAGGTCAAGGGCATCCGCGCGAGCGTGTGTCACGACACCTACTCGGCACACCAGGGCGTCGAGCACGACGACATGAACGTACTGTGCCTCGGAGCGCGGATAGTCGGGATAGAAGTTGCCAAGGAGCTGGCGACGGCGTTCCTGTCAGCCGAGTTCGACCCAGCAGACCGCTTCCAGCGACGCCTCGACAAGGTGCTCGACATGGAGTCGAACTTTAGTTAGGGCCTTCTGCAGACGGCTTTGGAAGAGAGGGTGTACGGTCTGGCACTCTCAGGTTGCCCGTTCGTGTAAAGACCCCTTTACGGGTGCAGCGCTGCGCCCTGCCTGCCTAGCCGTACTCGGCGCCGAGCAGGCACGCTACCAGCGTCTGTTCTCGCTCAGCGTGATCGAACGCTTCTGAGATCTGTTCGACGTCATCGTCGGTCTCGACCATGTAGTAGTCGATGCCCCACGCATTGAGGATCGGCTCGGTGAACACGCCGGCGGAGTCGGTCATCTCGCCGCCCTCGCCCATCCAGCCACGGTATCCCACCATCATCACCATCGGAATGCCCAAATCGATTCCCATGCCGCGTATGGAGTCGCCAGCCTCGAACATCCCCGTGTTCTGAATCAGTACCACCGGCTTCTTGCCGCCGATCCACAGACCGGCCGCGATGGGCATGGACTCTCCCTCACGGCAGATGGGCACCAGCTGAAGGTCATCGTCCGCGATGATCTGGTTGTACATGAAGTTGGTCTCGGTGTCTGGCAGCCACACGACGTGCGAGACCTCGTTCTTCTTGAACTGATTGATGATCGCTGACGGGCTGAGGTTGGCTCCTGCCATTTGCATTCTCCGAGGTGTTTTCTGTGTGTGGGTGCTTGCTCTCTGTATCGGGCTAGACGATTATATGAACGCCATCCAGACGGGTCAATCGACGCTGAAGCTGTGACCGTCTTAAACACCCCCTCTCCCTTGATGGGCTTACAGGAGTAGGTAAACTGATAATTCGTTCGTTCCCGGATCAAGTCCGGGACGGGCTCTGAGCTTGTCGAAGGACACCCCCGGCCCCTGGATTCCCACTTTCGCGGGAATGACGGTTTGCGAGTACTTACCCCCTCTCCCTTGATGGGAGAGGGTTGGGGTGAGGGTGAATAGGCCGACTCCCATCACAAGGCATCGATACTAAAACTCTCACCGTCCTCGTACCGCCTCCAGCCGCCACCCTCGTAGACAGTCACACGTCCATCCCCCAGCGCAGTCCACCCATCCGTCCCACTCAGCGCACCCGCGGCCCCGTCGACTCCGAACACAGCCGTCAGGTCGTCAGGTGCAGAACCCAGCTCTTCGACTACCGTATCCGGGTCCGCCCTATCGTGATGGGGAAGCGTGGCGATGCCTGCAGCGATCCCGAGCGTTCGCGTCCACTCTCCCCTGAACCTCATCCAGCTCCCCATGACCATCGCTCCGGCGCTCGATCCCGCGAGGGTCCCGCCGCTGTCCAGTCTGCTCTGAATGGCGTCCAGCAGCAGCGAGTCCCGGAGCGTGTCGAGCAGGTGTGCAGGATTGCCGCCGGTCAGGTACACGACGTCGGCGGACTCGACCTCCGCCGCGGTCCCGGCGTCCATCGCGTCGTCATGGTCCAGCACCATCAGGGGTCTGGCGTCGGCGCCGAGCGCCCGGAAGTGTCGAACTCCATTGTCCGCCGCTCGTGCCGGGTTCTCGAAGGCAGCCGCAGTCGGCACGATCAGCACGACAGGTGCGGCGACTCCTGTTGCCGCGAGTATGGCCACATCCATCGACTCACAGCTTGCTCTGAACTCGTCTCCGCCTACTAGCGCCAGTCGTCCACTCACAGCTTTCGCCTCCAGGTTATCGTGAATGGATCGGATTCTAGCAGACCCTCGACCGTCCGCTGACAGCCGCCTCGCAACTGCGCTATAGTTTAATCGCAGTTCTAAACGGAAGACATGAGCATGTTCGGCAAGATTGTACAGGTCACCATAGCCGCCGCTTTTGCGGCCACCGCAGTCCACGCCTACCGCGAGGGGAAGTCGCACGGACGCTACTACGGCATCCCGTTCGACTTTCGAGTTCCGACGATCGACCGCGTGCGGCAGCGGATGTGGAATCCGGACGACCCTCGGGTCATAACGCCCACGGTGTTTGGTGCGGGCTGGTCGATCAATCTCTACCAGGCAGGCTGCGACATGGGACTGATCCAGTCCGACCAACGCATGGACCTGCCGTAGCCCGCCAGCGACGGTCGAAATCCCCATCCTCGATCTTCGACAGTCTCCCCCGCTCAGCCCGGTGGTGTAGTGGTAGCACAGAGGTCTTTGGAACCTCTAGCCCAGGTTCGAACCCTGGCCGGGCTGCCAGCATGTCCTGGACATAAGGACTTATATCCATAGACAACGGCTGTACCCTGGTGATAGGTGACGAAATGCCCAAGACCATAAAAGCGAAGTTCACCGGTGGCGTGTTGAAGCCCCTGGAAAGACTTGATCTCGAAGAAGACTCCGAGGTTCTCATAACTGTCGACGTCGACCCGATGCTCTCGGTCAATGATCTGACCGCGAGATTCAAGTCGGCGATGGGGGCATGGAAGGGCACCCATGATCCCGAAGAACTTCTAGGGAATATCTATTCTGACCGACTGACAGGCTCTCGACCAGAACCGAGGATCTAGAGTAAGTGCGATATCTCTTGGACACTGACTGGGTGATTCACGCTCTCCACGGCGTTGCCCCAATTACTGCACGCGTTGAGCAACTAGCTCCGCATGGACTTGGGTTGAGCATCGTATCCATGGCCGAGCTCTACCAGGGAGTGTTTTATTCTACAAACCCATCTGGTAACGAACGCTCACTGCAGGACTTCCTCAGTGGTGTCGATGTTGTGAGCCTGGATGATGAGATCTGTCGGTTATTCGCGATGGAACGAGGAAGGTTGAGGGCT
Organism: Dehalococcoidia bacterium; assembly: GCA_021295915.1. NCBI lineage: Bacteria > Bacillati > Chloroflexota > Dehalococcoidia > Dehalococcoidia bacterium. Next base: position 6,545 of record JAGWBK010000046.1, on the reverse strand, counting down.
GAAGGAATCAGCATCGGCGACTTCGACATTTTGATTGGCGCTACTGCGATTCGATATGACCTTACCTTGCTCACTAACAATCGGAGGCATTTCACGCGCCTTCGCGGATTGAACATTATTTCAGTCTGACTTCGGGATTTCTCGCCGTCTGCGTATGACGCACCCACTCACCCTCGTCGCCCCCTGTTGTACCATGTCCCCCACATCACACATTGGGGCGAAGCATGATTGTACGAATCTATACCGGCGACGATGGACAGTCGCACTTCGAAGAGCTCGACATGGAGAGCGGGCCGTTTCCCTGGGGCGAGCTTAGGGACGCCACCGGCGTGATCTTCAACAGGTCGCAGATCGGGTCGTTCAGCGACTGGCACAACGCGCCTCGCAGGCAGTTCGTCATTACGCTGTCCGGCGCGATGGAGGTCGGCATCGCTGACGGGACGCTCCGGCAGTTCGGCCCCGGCTCGGTGCTGCTTGCCGACGATCTGACCGGTCAGGGTCACACCACGCGGACAGTGGGAGACGAGCCCAGGCTGTCCGTATCCGTGCCCATTCCGTAGCTCCGCCTCGAAGCTGTATCAATTTGATGGCGTGCCTCCCTGCGGAATTCAGAGTCCCCTCTCCCTCAGGGAGAGGGTTAGGGTGAGGGTGAAAACGCTGCCTACCAAACTGACTCAGGCTCCCCCGCCTCGCCACGATTCCCAATAGGAGTCGCTCGTTGTAGTATAGGGAACGTCACCCCGTACGCAGATACGGGGTCGTAACCGAAATGTCGGAGGACATCCATGATTACGCGACTCTATACGGGCGACGACGGTCAATCACACTTCGAAGAATTGGATATGGACGTCGGTGAGTATCCCTGGGGCGAGCTGAAGGACGCCACCGGCGTCATGTTCAGGCACGACGAGCCCGGCAAGTTCATCGACTGGCATGTTGCACCGAGACGTCAGTTCATCATCACGCTGTCCGGCGAGGTTGAGATCGGCCTTGGCGACGGCACCCTCCGCCGCTTCGGCGCCGGGAACGTGATGCTGGCCGACGATCTGACCGGCCAGGGGCACACCACCCATGCGGTCAGCGACACACCAAGAGTCTCAGTCGCCATCCCGGTCGACTAGTCTTACGTCACTGGGCGTAAAAGTCCCCTCTCCCTCAGGGCTTACGGGCATGAGTACCAGCCAACAGGCCCCCTCTCCCTAAGGGCTGACAGGGGTAGGTATTCGCAAATCGTTATTCCGGCGGAGGCCGGAATCCAGGGGATAGGGGTGTCCTTCGACAAGCTCAGGACGAACGAATTGTCGGTCTCCCTACCCCTGTTAGCTCCCTAAGGGAGAGGGTAGGGTGAGCGTTGATCTAGTATGGAAAGACCCCCTGAAACACAGTAGTTGCCGACATCATGGGAGGACAGAGGACCCGCCGCGGCGGGCAAGAGGAGGACCACAATGGCATCAAACGGGCATCGAACTCACGTTTACGTTGGACTGGCGGGCGAAGGTGAAAACATCGCAGACGGCGGAATGCTCAGGCGCGTCGAGGGCGATGACGAGTGGGTGAGCATAACGAACGGACTTCCCGACGAGCCACAGGTCAGGACGCTCCTCGTGCATCCAGACGATCCCGCTGTCATCTACGCTGGAACGCAGCACGGTGTTTATCGCAGCGGCGACCGCGGCGACCACTGGGAGGCTCTCCAGTCTCCCGGCGACGGCATGGACGTGTGGTCCCTGGCGTTCCACCCGAACGATCCCAACGTCATCTACGCCGGCTACGAGCCGTGCTCGATCTCCAGGACCGAAGACGGCGGCGAGTCCTGGACGCAGATGAACACCGACCGCATAAATTATCCCAACGTCACGACCTACATGCAGCCGCTGGCGAAGCGCGTCATCGGCATCGCTGCCGACCCGTCAGACCCGTCTGACATGTACGCCTCTGTCGAGGTCGGAGGACTGCTGGCCAGCAGGGACGGGGGTGATAGCTGGGACTCCATCACCGACGGCCTCTACACCGAGAACCACACCGTCGATCTGCACGGCGTCCAGATCAGCTCAGCTGCGCCCGGCACCGTGTTCATCATCGCCCAGGTGGCGATGTTCAGGAGCCGTGACCGGGGCACCCACTGGGAGCACATTCGATTCGGCGAGATGTTCCCTGGCGGCTCCTACTGCCGCGGGCTGATCGTAGCTCCAGACGACCCGAAGACGCTGTACCTCGCCGCAGGCGCAGGTGGCGGAGGTGCTCCCGCAGGCACGCAGGAAGCGGGTGCGCTGTTCAGGAGCCAGGACATAGGCGAGACTTGGCAGAGACTCGACATCGGCGACACGCCTCCGAGTCGTATGTTCCAGATCGCGATCGACCGCGCCGCGCCGTCGAACGTGTTCTGTGTCACCGGCTACGGCCACTTCTACGAGAGCACCGACGGCGGCGACTCCTGGACCGGCTCGCAGCTCCCCGGAGAGCTGTCGCGTAGCCGCCACGTCTACCCAATGGTCGCGGGATAGCGTAAACATCTCATCTCCCTTAATGGGAGAAGGGACTCTATCTACCCCCTCTCCCTCAGGGCTTATAGGGGTAGGTACCCGCCCGGAATCCAGGGGATAGGGGTGTCCTTCGACAAGCTCAGAGCCCGTCCCGGACTTGATCCGGGAACGAACGAATTGTCAGTTTACCTACCCCCTCTCCCTCAGGGAGAGGGTTGGGGTGAGGGTGAAACCACTTTCCCTGCCATTTATGCAGTCATAAATTGAACAGTAAGTACCACTTGGAACCGGACGCTAGGTTGGGGGCAGTAACCAATGCCTGAAACTCCACTTCACTATCTGACAATCACCGAACTGGCCGATCGCATCAGATCAGGCGACCTCTCGCCCGTCGATGCCACCCAGGCACAGCTCGACCGCATCGACAACCTGGACGGCCACCTGAAGAGCTACGCGACCGTGATGGCAGACCACGCCATCGGCAGTGCTCGGCGTGCCGAGGAGGAGATCGCTGCAGGCGAGTACAAGGGCCCACTCCACGGAGTTCCCATCGCTGTAAAAGACCTGTGTTTCACCACGGGCGTCCGCACGATGGGTGGCTCGAAGGTAAACGCCGATCTCGTTCCATCGTTCGACTCGACCGTCGTGGCCAAGCTCGAGGCCGCCGGAGCCGTGCTGCTTGGCAAGCTCAACCTGACCGAAGGCGCGATGGGCGGCTACAATCCAGCACTTCAGATCCCCCTCAACCCGTGGAACAACGACCGCTGGACCGGCTCATCGTCGAGCGGCTCCGGCGCGGCGACAGCAGCCGGACTGTGCTATGGCTCTCTCGGCAGCGACACCGGCGGCTCCATCCGCTTCCCGGCCGCAGCGTGCGGCATCGTCGGCATCAAGCCGACGTGGGGCAGGGTGAGCCGCTACGGAGTGCTGGCACTCGCCGAGTCGCTGGACCACGTCGGCCCGATGACTCGTAGCGTCGCTGACTCAGCAGTAATGCTCCAGGCCATCGCTGGCTACGATCCCAACGATCCAACCTCGCTCTCCGATCCTGTCCCGGACTACATGGACGGAATAGCCGATGGCATCGAGGGCGTCAGGATTGGCTACGACCTCAGCCACATCTCGGACCAGGTCGACCCAGAGCTGACCGCAGCCGTGCTCAACGGCATAGAAGTTCTCAGCGAACTCGGAGCGGAGATCGTCGAGATCGAGATGCCCGACGTCGACAGGTATCTCCCCGCGTGGCCGGTGCTGTGCTCCGCCGAGGCCGTCGCAGCCCACCGCGAGAACTACCCTGACCGCCGCGACGACTACGGCCCGTGGTTCAGGGGATGGCTCGACATGGGTGCGGCCAAGGCCGGAGCCGACTACGCCGAGGCGAACAACATGCGCGCCGAGTGCAACGGCCTCATCAGGGAGGCGTTCAAGGACATCGACCTGATGGCGTGCCCCTCGACCATCGGCCCAGCGTACCCGGTCACTCCCGAGATGCTCTACGGCGAGATGGACACCCGGCGCGGTTCGGCATTTCAGAGGTTCACGGTGCCATACGACTACAACGGCGCCCCGACGATCTCAGTTCCGTGCGGCTTCAGCTCAGACGGACTGCCCCTGAGCCTTCAGCTAGTCGGCAAGCACCTGTCCGAGCAGCTCCTATGCCGAGCAGGCCACGCCTACGAGCAAGCCACCGACTGGCACACCCACAGACCCCCCGAGCCGTAAGATCCTATGCCAAGGTCCCTGGTTCGATTCACATCGACAGACTTTCATTGAACGTCTAAGGGCTTTGCTCAAGAAGTCTCACCTAAATGTCTATCGAACCATGCGAGCATACGACTTAGATACCCCTCGCGCAGGCTCGGGTGCCCGTCAAGAAGGAAGCCGTGTGCGGAGCCGGGGAAGCGTACGAACTCTACCTCTCTGCCCAGCCGCTTGAGTGCCACAAAGTATTGTTCGCTCTGCTCGATTGGACAGCGATAGTCTTCTTCACCATGCATAAGGAGAACAGGAGTCTCCACATTGGGTGCATAGGTTAACGGCGAGTGTTCCAGGAGTCTATCGATCCCCTCCACAGACGTCCCTCCCCATTGTGTCTCGCCGAAGCTCGTTCCAATGTCTGATGTGCCATACATGCTGAGCAGATTGATACACGGAGCGCCGACGACGGCAGCTTTGAACCGTGTGGTGTGTCCAACAGTCCAGCTGGACATGAACCCGCCGTAGCTGTACCCATTGACTCCCAGCCGTTCGGAATCCACGTATGGCCTGTCACACAGTTCATCCACAGCAGCCATGATGTCCAGGTAGTCCTCACCGCCCCAGTCTCTCAAGACTGCCCTCGCGAAGTCGGGTCCATAAGACGAGGACCCCCTGGGATTCACAGCAAGCACTATGTACCCGGCTGTAGCCAGGACCTCCTGTCGCGGATCAAAGGAATCGGAGAATCTGCCCTGTGGGCCGCCGTGGATATCCACGATCAGAGGGTAAAGCTGTGAGGGGTCGAATGCTGGGGGAAATGAGACCCGCGACTGTATCTGCATTCCGCCCCTCTCAAGGGTGAATTTCTCCATTATGGCGGGAGGGTGTTCTGTGAAGTACTGTCGGTTGTAATCGGTGAGCTGGGTCACGTCCCCACCTCCTGTATCCACGAGATACAGGTCTCCTGAGGACCGCGAGCTTGAGGCGACAACGACCGCGTGTTCTGCAGTTGAGTCGAAACTGACTGCTGTGTACTGAACACCACCGCCTGAGACTATGTCCATGCCAGAATCATTAGGATTGATACGACACAGGTAAGACTCACCGTGACGGTCAGCGACTACCAGTATTCGATCGTTATGCGTCCAGCGGAGTTCGCTCATCGGAAGAACTGGTGTGTACTCTCCGTCAGTGACTGCCTGAGGCTGTCCGCCTTTCTCAGCAACGAACAGACATGTCTGACGTGGGTCGCCAATTACGTCATCGTTTCCGATCACAGCGAGCTTGTCGCCGTCTGGGGACCATGTAAGTGCCCCGTAGAGTATGCTCTGACTGAAGCAATACAGACCATGAGTCCACTCTTGAGGTTCCCCGTTGTCAGCGGAGATAACGTAGACCTCTGCGTTCCATGAGTTGTCCCGATCAGATGACCTGTCCGAGATGAACGCCAAGTTGGCGCCGTCTGGAGACCACTCAGGTGCGAACACTTCGCCCTCGCCGTCGGTTATCTGGCGTGTTGCCCCTGTCTGTACATCGACGACAAAGAGCTGACGGAAGGCATCTCCGCGCCAGCCCATAGGGTCGCTTCGATATCGGATGCGTCGGGCTACCCTTACCTGGGGACGTTTACTATGATCGTGGTCATCGGGAGGTCGATTGGGGTCAACGTCGGACGTGAATGCCAGGTACCGGGAGTCGGGGGACCACGAATACTCCTCGACACCTCTACTCACGTCAGTAAGCTGCCTGGACTCTCCTCCTGACACCGCGATCAGCCGTAGCTGTTTGCTACCGTCAGCCTCGGTCCTGATAAATGCGATAGTGCTTCCATCCGGAGCGAAGCGCGGAGCAATATCCTGATCACCGTGCGTGAAAGGTATCGGTTCTCCGTCCGGCAGTGACATCATCATTGTCTGGGATCGGGTCTCTATCTGTTCCCGATCGACTGTGGACTTGGTGAATACCAGCCTAGAACCATCAGGTGATAGTGAAGGGTGTGAGACTGTGGTCAACTCGTAGATGTGGCTGGGCGAGATGGGCATCTGCACGGTGCTCTCCTTGCAATGTGATAGTTGTCAATCTCTTTCACCCGGTTGAATTTACATCCGTCTCCGTATCACCGGGTCGAGCGAGTCACGCAGCGCATCCCCCACGATGTTGAGTGCGAGCACCGTCAGCATAATGGCGATCCCAGGGAATGTAGTTATCCACCATGCTTGTCGGAGGAAGTTGCGTCCGTCTGAAGCTATTGCTCCCCACTCGGGGGTAGGCGGTTGTGCACCCAGGCCTAGGAAGCCAAGGGCTGCTACAACCACGATGGCCTCGCCAACACCGAGAGTCGCCAACACGATGATCGGGGCGAAA
>JAGWBK010000045.1 GCA_021295915.1 Dehalococcoidia bacterium | reverse complement strand
AAAAGCTGGAAAGAGCATAGACCAAGTATTAGACCACCGCCACTTCCACTACGGCTCGCTCACGCTGAAACGGTATAATTCAACGCATCGCTCGAGAATTGAGGAGACAGATTCACCCCACTGAGATTCAGCTCAACCAGTCCGACGCTGAAGTCCCTGATGCCTACAGATACCGAATCTGAGGGGCCGAGCGAGAGGCTTGACGGAGAGGTAGTCGAAAGAGTTAACGAGACCTCAAAGTTCTCTCCCGTCTCAACTTCGCTGTCCTTGGTGATGTCGATCGTAGCCTGATACTCAGATACGTAGGTACTGCTGCTGGGGTCGAATGTGAAATCAGCTTCATTTACCAGGTATATCGACTGGCTGAGACTTCCATAGTCATTTGACTGAGCCGTGCCTGCTCCAATCTCCAGCATCAGAGTTCCACCGTCTCTGTGAGGTCGCTGATCGTTCTTGGTGCGCACGACAGCGGTAACGGTTACAATCTCACCTTCTGCCACTGGGTTAGGAGAAGCGGATAGCGACGCAGTTGCCTCAGGGAAGTCGTTATCCTTAACTGCAACTTCAGCCGAGCCTTCGCCTGGCTTGACCAGATAGTCGTCGCTGGCAGCTAGGGTTGCCGTGACTCCCGAGTGTTCTTCCCAGGTCGCATCGTCCGTGTCAGTAGCCACGGTCAGGAGGGTTGATGTAGATCCTGGTGAGATGGTTACAGACTTGCTGCCTTCGGCAGCATTCGGCACGAGATCGCCAGATTCGCCGATGTCGACCTGCAGCTCCAGTGGTTCCGAGACTGCGGCATTTCTACTCACAATGAAATTGACGGTTGCCCCTTCGATGACCTCAGTCGACTCTGGCAGAATGCTGACCACAGGCCTCGATCTGATGATGATGACCGAGTAGGTCCTCATGGTCAGCGAGTCCTGGGCTGTTACAACCACCTCTATTGTGCTGGTCCCTACGGATAGTTCAGCTGCATGGCCCTGCCCGCTGGAGACTTTGTTGGAACCTATAGAAATGGTGGCTCCACCGTCGCTCGTAACCGGGACGATGTCGACTCCCTCCACACCATAGTCCACGCGGACCGTGTAGTCGGTGGTGCTGCTTGCAAACGCGGGACTGAGCGTTCCTTCACTGACAGTGAGCGAGGTCAATGCGGCGTCCTCTGAGAGGTCGCTTGGCGCAATTGTCACAGTCGTGGTGGAAGGCCCCTCAATGCTGATCTTCTCTGAGTTTGCACCCTTCCTCAGTTGGAACACGATGGTCTCGTCGGGCTCACTCTCACTATCATCTATCGTTTCGACAGTGGCTGTGTACACGGCGCGGTAGACCATGCTTCCGATATCGACGTGAGAGAAATCAGAGTCTGTGACACTGAATGTAGACTGGCTGAGGCTTCTGTAGTCCTCGTCCATAGCCGTGCCGCCTACTGGAGATAGAGTCAGCGTACCCCCATGGCCGTGTGGCTCCTGATCGTGAGTCGTGGTCACTGTTATCGACAGCTTTGGGATAGCGCCTTCTGAGACTTCTGACGGACTAATGGTCAGTGCTGCGGATGCTTCTGGGAAGTCGTTATCGTTCACTCTGGCCTCCGCCCGTGCCGCCTCTTGTTTGATGGAGTAGGTGCTACTGGCAGAGATCGTGGCAGTCACAGTTGAGTGAGGCTCCCAATCTTCGTCGTCGTGTTCAGTTGAGGCTGTGAATGTAATAGATGTGGAGTTAGCTGGGATGGCAACCGTTCTACTTCCCTCTTCGATGCTCCCCACCATCGCCTCAGTCTCACTAATCTCAACTCTGACTGTGAGTCCTTGGGAAACCTCAGCATCCCGCGTTATGACAAAGACCAGACTCGTACCTTCGATGACCTCCGGATTCCTCGAGAGAATGCTGACCTCTGGCTTCTGACGGACAAATACGACTGTGTAGGTCATCGTTGTTACGCTGTCTTCAGCAGTCACTCTCACTTTTACCGTGGTCTCTCCGACCTCATGGTCAAGCTGGTGTCCATCGTCGCTGGTACTGGCGTCGGGGAGGTCGTTGTTGCTGCCATCCAGGAACTCCACATCCGCGTTGTCAGAGTTCACCACCGGGCTGATCGTGACTCGCTCTATTCCGTATCCAAGGTCCGCACTGTACCGAGTTGTTGTGCTGGAGAACGCTGGCGACAGTGAGCCAGGGTTCACCGTCAGTTGACTCAGAGTGGGATCCGTCGAGGAGTCGTTGGCGGCAATCACGACTGTGGTTGTTGCCGTCGCTGGAAGCTCAATACGAGGGGCGTCAGCTTTGGTCACTATAATATGAAGTGACTCGTCCAACTCCGAGTCGGCGTCATCGGTGATTGCGACAGCAGCCGTGTAACTTGCTTGATATTTTGGCGATCCGTTTACGTCCGCTAGTTCGAAGTGGTCAGGTTCGACCGAAAACGAGGTCCGGCCAAACCGGCCATAATCCGACGCTTGGGCCGTGTCCTCGCTAGCGTCGAGAGTCAGAGTTCCTCCCGGGCCCTGCGGCTCCTCTTCCACTTTCGTGGTGACCGTAAGGGTAGCTGAGATGGTCGCGCCTTCAGATACAGGATTGGGCACCACGTCAATCACGGCCGTCGCCTCGGGAAAGTCGTTGTCTTTTACCAGTGTCGAGGCTGTGCCAGCCCCTGGTTGAATTTCGAAGGCGTCGGCAGTATTGACCGTCGCAGCTACGGTTGAGTGCGGCTCCCATATATCGTCCTCTGGATGAGTCGAGACCGTCGTAGTGGATGTAGTGGCCCCACCAGGGATTGTGACTGTTCTACTACCCAGACTTGCAGCTGGCACCTGTGAACCGGACTCCGATACTTCCACTCCTACATCTAGTGGCTCAGACACGGCGGTATTGCGGCTAACCAGGAACTCAACGACATTCCCCTCGGCAACTTCAGCCTCAACTGCGCTGATACTGACCCTGGGTTTAGCTCGCATCACGGTGATGACATAAGTGGCGGTTGAAGTCGCGTCTTCTGCGACCACCTTGACCGCAATCTCATTGTCACCTACTGCAAGGGGAACTGTGCCGTCAGAGTCGGCGACTCCTCCCAGAAGTACAGTTGGCTCTTCAGAATTAGAGTGACCGGCTACTGCAGCTACGGTGGTCTCGTGCTGTGCGTATGAGGCTTGTGCCTCGTATTTGTGGATGTGGCTGGCGAACGCCGGGGACAGGGTAAGGCCGCTCATCGCGAGTGAACTGAGGGCCGCGTCATTGTCCAGGATGCTAACGGCGACTGTTGAAGGTTGAGCCAAGACCAGGCTGTCTTTCGAACTTGTAGCCTTCGACAGCTCGATCTCGAAGGTCTCCCCGATCTCTACGATGCCGTCCTCTACCGCAGCTATGGTTGCCGTGAATTGTGCCCTGTATCGCGTGTCGCTATCCACTGTGGTGGTGGAGAAGTCGCCAGGAGAAACCTCAAATGTGGTCTGGTTCGGGATCGCGAAGTCGTCTGCCTGAGCCGTGTCGGCACTGGCGCTCAAGGTTAGGGTCCCACCACTCCCATGGGGCGGTCTGTCTGCATGCGTCGTGACAGTGATGATCGCTGTTGTCGTTGCCCCTTCTGAAACCGGGTTAGGAGAGAGAGCTAGAGTTGCAGTTGCAGCAGGAAAATCGTTATCGAGTACGAGTACTCTCGTTGAGCTAGCCGTATTAGTCGATCGGTATCCATCATCTTCGTCGATGGCAACCGTCACTGTGGAGTGTACTTCCCACTCGTCATCATCCGCGTCGGTTGCGATCGACAGGGTCGTCGACGTGGCTCCAGAGGGGATCGCCACCGTCCGGCCTCCTTCCTCCGAGGAGGGTACAAGCGACCCAGTTTCAGACACGGCTAGTTCCACGTCCAGTTGTTCAAGTATGGCGATTTCACGAGTCACCAATAAGTCGGCAGTTTCTCCCTCGTTAATCTCCTCCTGGAGGGAACTGATACTTACGTCCGGTCTCTCGCGGGTCACTGTGATCAAATAGGTCTGCACGGTCGCCTCGTCTTGGGCAGAAACCTGAATTTTGATCACGTTTTCGTTTACCCCAAGCTGTAACTGGTGCCCAGCCAACATTGAGTCGATGTCTGTCAGCTCCATGTCCTCGTCGTTCAGGAGCGCCACAGTTGCGGAACTGTCGCTGGAGGTAGCATGGACAGTCACTTCCGTAACGTTGTAGGGAACTGAGGCTGTGTAGGTGGTTGTGGTGGCGGTGAAGTCGGGCATAAGTGATGCTGCACTCAGGTGCAGTTCCTTGAGGGCGGCGTCAGAGGAAAGGGTAGGCTGGGGAAGTTGGTAAGCGAGGATCTTATCGTAAAATGTGTCAGTCACCCAGATCGTGGTGCCATCTGACCACATCCCAGAGAATTGGCTGTATTGCTCCGTAGAGATCGCCACGTCCAGGTCCTCTTCCCTCACCCCATTTTCGAGCCCGAAAGCATACAATCTGCGGTCTGAGGCATCGCTGTAATCTCCGTGGTCGTCGTATGAAATCCAGAAGGTGGTCTTGTCTGACCACACTCCAACTGGTCGGGGCCTATCGAACGCGATGGCAATGTCCTTATCACTCTGCCTGGCTCCGTCACTCAGCGAATAAGCAAAGAGCTGTTTCTGGATCTGGTCTACAACGTACATCGTCGTGCCGTCAGACCACATTCCGGCTGGTACGTCGTTCTCTACATCCAGTCTGAAATCCCTGCTCGGGTCCCTGCTTCCATCAGCCAGAGAATATCCGTAGATCCTGTCATCGCCAGTGTTAAGTACCCACATTGTCGTCGTATCAGACCAGAGGCCGAGGGGCGTAGAGTTGGAACTCACTAGCGCGATGTCTTTGTCGTCAAGCCGGGATCCATCTGCCAGAGCGTAGGCGTACAATTTTCTGTCTGAGGAGTCGGCAACCCACATCGTTGAACCGTCCGACCAGATCCCCCGTGGTGCCCCATTGTCACTATGCAGCGTCAGGTCCTGGCTAGTACCTTGCTGCTGTGCTGAGACCTTGTCGACTGTTACGCCCAAGAGGACGATAGATGAGATCGAGAGAGAAGCGGCCAATACCACGGCGCCGACAGTCAGCAAAGGTGGGGTCTGACCTTGAAGCAGTCTCCTGATACCGAATTGCCTCATACACGGGAGGCGGATCAGGTGGAATCCGCTCTTCCACTCCAGGTAATCCTGCAAAAGCTAAGAAAATAACGCAGAAATACGACCAATCACAATCGATAACCATTGTGCAACTTCTGTACTTGAAAACACTCATGCACATGTTGCCACAAGGAAGTGGGAAACGCAACTATGATTCGTATTAGAAACTCATTAAGCGTAGTAAAATGAGTGATAACTACGTATTACAGAGAGGAAATTCACATGATATGGGGGTGAAGTATCACGGAATCAGGATCTCCGTTTCCGTAAATTGATTTCGAACGGAGAAAGTGGAGACGCACTATTGGGGAAAACGAGCTAGGGTTGATTCTCGCGCCGACCAAAAGTCGCGGGTAAGTTGGGTTAGGACCCGCTCGGCGAGCGAGCGCAGATGTTGAAGGCGAAGGAGCCCGGACCTGCTGGAGATTGGATAGCTAAGGGGCATCGTAACTGGTTGCCCCCACTGTCAGCAGGTCGGCGAATACAGGCTGCAGGGGGCCGCGGTTCTTCGCTCGCTTGCCCCCGGCCAGAAGTACTAGATGGGAGGCCTTGTCTCGTACCAGCCTGCATGCTGCTGATATGTGTACGCGGCTTGGATCACTCCCGGCTCGTCGAATGGTTTACCTGCGATCTGCATCCCGATTGGCAGGCCGTCCTCGGTGAATCCGCATGGAACGGAGATTGCCGGGAGACCGGTTACATTGAAGGGAGCCGTGAAGCTCCTCCCCATGACCGTTGAGCTGGGGTCGTAACCATCGAACGCTGCTGCCGGCTGAGTCATAGTTGGCGTGACCAGCAGGTCTACGTTCTTCAACACATCAGCGAACTCTCTCCTCGCCCAAGTTCGCACGCGCTGGGCCTGAAGGTAGTCTGCGGCGCTCATAAGCGCACCAACCCTGAATCGTCCTCGTACGATTTCTCCGAATTCCTGCGGACGTGTCTTCAGATTGGGCTCATGATATGCGTAAGCTTCACTGACCATGATCACCGAGTTGGCGGCTCTTATGTGTTCAAGACTTGGAAGTTCTACTTCCTCGATGTGGGCGCCGAGACTTTCCAAGTCTTTGACCGCCTTTTCGACGGTAGCCACCACTTCAGGGTTGACGCTGGGGTCGGGGTCGAAGAAGTAGTGCCGAGGCAGGCCAAGTCTTACGCCCCGGATGTCTTCCCTTAGCGAAAGTGAGTAGTCTGGCACAGGCGCCCGGCTCGAAGTGGGGTCCTTTGGGTCATGGCCTGCAATGGCCTGCAGCATGTATGCCGTGTCCTCGACTGTCCAGGTCATTGGACCCGCATGGTCCTGCGACCAGCTTAAGGTCACGACTCCGAAGCGACTTACACGTCCGTATGTTGGCTTCAGACCTACGATTCCGCACAAAGACGCGGGCCCACGAATCGACCCGCCTGTGCACGATCCCAGGGCTCCAAGAGCTTGGCCGGACGCCACTGCTGATCCGGAGCCGCTGCTCGACCCTCCAGTTATATGGTCTAGGTTCCAGGGGTTGCGGGCGGGTTCAAACGGCGTCGTCCAGTCTGGGCCTCCCAACGCGAACTCGTGCATGGCGAGCTTGCCGAGCAAGATACCGCCAGCGGCTTTCAGCCCGGCTGTCGTAGTAGCGTCCTCGGTGGGCACGCGGTCGATGTCGACTTGAGACCCTGAGGTGGTTCGTACACCCGCGGTGTCGTAGAGGTCCTTGAGCGCGAAAGGGATGCCGTGCATATTCCCCCTGTAGTTGCCACTCAGAATCTCAGACTCGGCGATTCGGGCTTCCCTCAGCGCATCGTCAGCCGTAAGCAGTATGAACGAGTTAAGTCTGTCATCAGTCTGCTCTATTCGATCTAGACACGCGCGGGTCAGCTCCACTGGGGAGAGCTCGCCATTGCGAATCATCTCTCCAGCCTGGTGAATGGTCAGGAAGTAAAGTTCGCTATTTGCCGCCATTGTGGTTCACCTCTGCCAAGGGAGAATACGGAACGTGATATTCCAGTGGGATGTGACTAGCTTCCAGGCCAGTCGGGACGGAACTCAACGACCATCTCTTCCGCGCCGAACTCGATGGTGTGGAGCTGCCTGGCGTATTCGGCGTACAGGTCGTAAATGGGCTTTAGCTCTTCCAGCTCCGCCTTGTCCATCCCCAGGCCCGCAAGGTCAGCCATCAGCGTGAATTCCTCGATGGTAATGTCTTTCGGATCGCGCATCTTCTTTCCTCCCTCGTTCATCCCTTGAGCGGGTGGACTCATGTCACCGTCTTTGACAATCTGCCGCGGGCGTTCAGCCCTGAGTAGACACGGCCTTGCAATCTGATAGTACTGCAAACATTTGAGACCCAATTCATAGATCGTGCTTGATGAATCATAGTCGCGGGTTCTAGCGTCACATCAGATAGCAGGGCGACTCGACTGGGTCATTTGCAAGCGTATCGTTCCGAGTCACGAGACACAAGTGGCTCTATTACCCACGCATCAGAGTAGACACATCTTGAAGTCCATAGATATAATGGTTCTCACTCTCGAAGCGGCTGGCTTACATGACCCGAGGGTCCTGAATGCGTGCCGAGGTGGAGCGTTGAGGGCGCTGTGGCCTAACAGGCTGTGGGAGTTCGAGTCTCCCCCTCGGCACCACCTCTGTGCCGACAGCTGAGCGAGATGACATGGCGACGTAGCCAAGTGGTCTAAGGCGGGGGTCTGCAAAACCCCTATTCGGCGGTTCGAATCCGCCCGTCGCCTCCACAGGTAACCCATAGAGGCCTCCGGAAACCCCGGAGGCCTTACTGTGTGAGAGGGCCGCTGTCAGGCACCACCTACGAAGTTGGGAGAACTGGCGGCTCTGGCACAGAGCATGAGCAAACCGACCACCATGCAGACACGCGACACTAAAGCCCCAACTAGGGAGACCCGCCGACCCGCCGGACTGTTTGCCAGCGGTTTCGCCCTGTTCACGGCAGTTCTTTGGGGCGGTAACAACGTAAGCATCAAGATCGCCCTCGAACGCGGATCGCCACTGCAGATCGGCTGGATCAGGTTCGTGCTCGGAGCAGTCGCAACCATTGCCTATATGGCGGTCCGGCGGGAGTCGTTCACCGTTAGCAGGCATGAAGTATGGCCTCTGGTGGCCGTGGGGCTGATGTTCTCCGTTCAGTTGGTGTTCATGAACATTGGGCAGGACCTCACGACGGCAGGGCACGGAGTTGCGCTGCACTCAACGATGCCGATCTGGGCGGCTACGATCTCCATGCTGTTCATACCTTCCGACAGGTTGACCCGTTGGAGGGTGCTTGCCATGGCACTCTCATACGTCGGCGTGCTGGCAGTCGTATTCGGCGACACTGGTGCAAACGAGGCTGGTACCACTGTTCTTGGAGACGTTCTGAGCCTGATTTCGGCGATTTTACTAGGTGCGCGGACAGTCATGATTTCAATCTACGCGCAGCATGTCTCAGAGGCCAAGCTGATGCTGGGACAACTCGTGATCGGTACGGTCCTGCTGCTCGCAGGCAGCTACGTATTCGAGACGCCAACCTACACTACAGATGGGTCTTTCTGGTTTGCACTGGCTTATCAGGGATTCGTCATCGCAGGCTTCGGATTCCTGGCAACCGCATGGCTCCTGAAGCACTATCTGCCTTCAACGGTAACGTTCTACTTCTTTGTGCAGCCAGTTGCGGGCGTGACACTCGCGTGGCTGATTCTCGGAGAGGATCCTGGAAGAGGACTCATCGCCGGCGTGGCATTGGTATGCGTTGGAGCGCTACTGCACAGTGGTGAGTCATTCCTGAAGGCCAGGAGAGTCGCCCAGGGGTAAAGCGCCTGCCTCTGTGAAGCCGGAGTGGCTCTCAGGCAAAGGCTTGCTTGCCTATTCGCCTCCCCACAGTTCGTGGAAGTGGTTCACTGGACCGTGGCCCCGTCCTACGGGATAGCTCTTGCGAATGGCGGTTGTCACGTAGTCCTTTGCAGCCTTCACCGAATCAGGAACGTCCAGGCCTTTGGCAAGGCCGGCGGCTATTGCTGACGCAAGTGTGCACCCGGTGCCATGGGTACTGGTCGTGTCGATTCTCTCCGACGTGAACGTCCAGAACTCGGAGCCGTCATAGAGGACGTCTGTTGCCGGCCCATCCAGGTGACCTCCCTTGACTACTGCGTTCTGTGCCCCGACCTCGTGCACGAGAAACCTGGCGGCTGTTTTGAGGTCTTCTACGGTCGTGACAGCCTGGCCTGTAAGTACGCTCGCTTCTCGGCTGTTAGGGGTAACAACCGTCGCCATAGGGACCAGCAGGGTACGCAAGACATCCTCGGCGTCTTCTCTAAGCAACCGGTTCCCGGTCGTAGCCACCATCACGGGGTCTATGACCACTCTCGCAAATTCGTAGTGGGATATTCTCTCGGCAACAGTGTTGATGATCTCGTAGCTGGAGAGCATGCCGGTCTTAACCGCGTCCGTGCCAATGTCCGATACGATGGCGTCTATCTGGGACTCTATCAGAGATGTGGGTAGCTCCAGGACGTCTGTGACACCGGTCGTGTTCTGGGCGGTTATGGCGGTGATTGCGGACGTGCCGAATACTCCAAGGGCAGCGAATGTCTTGAGGTCCGCTTGCATCCCGGCGCCGGCGCCGGAGTCCGACCCAGCTATCGTCATTGCTCTCGGTACTTGACGATCAACCACCTTTATTCACCCCCGTTGGCGGGATTTCTTTCTGCTCTTTTCCAGGATGATTTGTTGCAAACGCCTTGCGCTGGTACCTGAGACGCCCATCCTACTACGCTTACGGCGCTTCCTATCCCTGCGTTCGCCTTTCGTCTGTCGTTCCTGTTCCATGTCGAGTTCGATCTCTCTGTCAGGGTTTCAGTTTCTTCCTGCAGATGCTACATCCTAGCACCAGGCTTGTGTTCCGGGATTGTCCCTGTTGCTACGAAGTTGGAATCCTCGCCTCTACGACTGTCCCATTGCCCGGTGAACTAGTGATGTCAACGTCCCCACGGAGTAGTCGGGCCCGCTGTCGCATTCCCGTAAGACCAAAGCCCCCCTGTGAGCCGGCAATCCTTACACTTTCTGGATCAAAGCCAACTCCATCGTCGCTCACTGTTAACTTGACCGCATCCAGCCCAAAGTCAAGTGTGACGTTAACCCTTTTGGCGTCAGCATATTTGCGGATGTTAGTCAGTGACTCCTGGCAAATGCGCAGGATCGCTGCCTGCGTAGCCGCATTTAGTTCCTTGCGTCCTCCCAAGAGAGTGAAGTCTGCGTCAGGATCTGCAGTGGTTGTGAACCTGTCAACCTCGTCCGAGATGATGACATCCAGGGGATTTCTTTCAAGTACCTCCGGCAGGAGGTTCCACACGGACCGCCTTGCCTCGGCAAGACACTCTCGAGCAATGGCCCTGGCCGCACTTATGTGTCCGTGTAGCGCCACAGGATCGCCCTCAAGTGAGTCCTCTCCGGCCTCCAACTGAATAACAATACTGGTGAAGCCTTGTGCCAGTGTGTCGTGTATCTCCCTGGCCATTCTATTTCGTTCTTCGAGTACAGCCAGATCGCGGGTTTCATCGAAAATCCGCGCATTTTCTATTGCCACGGCCAGCTGATTCGCAAGTGTCTGAGCGATCAACATGTCGGCGTCGTCGAAAGCATTACCTTCCGCCGAACAGAGATCGAGGACCCCTACGACAGCGTCTCCCTGCTTAATGGGCATAGCGAGCTCCGAACGAATCTCCAGATTCTTGAGTCCCATATCGGAAAAGAAAGGATCTCTCTCCACATTTCCTGTAATCCAAGGAAGACCTGTACCCGAAACGTGACCCAGGATTCCTTCGCCACCCATTTTCATTCGAAGGCCTCGTGGGGGCAGGTTTTTTGCGCTGGAGTCAATGGCCTGCAGCACGATGGTGTCCTCACCCTCATCCTTCAGGAAGACGCCCACCGTGTGGTATCCGTACGTCTCGCGGACTAGCTGCACGACATGGGGCAGAAGTTCACTTAGAGTCAGGACCGCGCTCACGTTCAACGCGACGGCATTGATCGCAGCCATCTGCTCATTTCGCCGCCTCTCTGATTCGAAGATCCTTGCGTTCTCAAGTGCAATGCCTATCTCCTGAGCGAGTGCCTGGAGGACTACCTGGTCTGCCTGGTCAAAGGCGTTTGGGTTTCGATTCTGAGAGTGCAACACTCCAAGTGCGTTACCTCCGGCCGACACTTGGACCGTGGCGGATGATCTGGCTGGCGGGCCATCTAATACGGCCATGTAACGTGGTTCATCTAAGATGTCGGCAACTATTATCGGTTTCCCAGTAGCAGCAACAAGTCCAGTCACACCTTCCGGCCCGTTTTCGCCGTTTAGGGGTCGTCGAATTGGCATAGACAGGTGAGGGTTGGCCTCTCGGGGGAAAACCAGCACATCTTCCTCGATGATGCCGATGGTGGTCGTTTCGTATCCAAGTTCGGTAGTGCCTATCTCTCCGACACGGGCTAGCAGTTCGTAGGGATCTCTTATTGACGTGAGTTGGCGGCCAACTTCTGCAATAGTGCGGAATCGATCGGCTCGCTTTCGTTCCTGCGCGAAGAACTGTTGAATCTGCTCATATAGTTGCGAGTTAGCCACCGCGCCGGCGATCTGTGCCGATACCCTCTCTGCTGCTCCAATCTCGCGATCGCGAAAAGCCGCAATAGTTCGGGAGCCGAGCCAGAGGACACCTATTGCCTCGTTATTGGAAATCAGCGGGACGGCCAGGAAGGATCGGAGTCCCTCATTCCACATTGGTAGCAGGTCAGGGAACTCTCCTCTCAGTTCTTCCTCTTCAGTCGGCTGATAAAGTACCGGCCTGCCTGTACTGAAAGTCCTGGCCGTCACCGTCCCTTCCAGAGGGTAGGAGTTGCCAGGAAGCCGTTCGGACAGCCGCAAACCGGCCAGGTAGGAGATGTTGAATGTACTCTCATCCGCGTGGACCGCCATGATGGCAATCGTGTCCGCTGCGATAAGTCTCCTCGTCTGATCTGCGAATCGGTCGTACACCAGGCTCATATCAAGGGAGGAGCCAACGATCCGGCCGATCTCAGCCATGACCGCACTCTCCTCAGCGGCCTCTCTCACTCGCTCCTCGGACTCGGCCAACTCACTTGTTCGAAGCTCGACACGCTCTTCAAGCTCGGCGTAGTAAGCCTTGAGAGCCTGAGCCATAAGGTTGAATTGGTGAGCCAGTTGCTGGACTTCATCCCCTGTCTCGGACTGAATTGTGTAGTCAAAGTCACCGCTGGCGATCCTCTGAGCGCCAGCATTCAGTTCTCTAATTGGTCTTAATGCCCTTCCGATTGAAAACCAGACGCCACCAATCGAAAGAACTGCACCGACCAGGAGCAGTCCAAGGACAGTCAGGCTCGACATTAGAATAGGTTGCTCAACCTCTGACCAGAGCTGCTGAGTTACTACACCCCAGTCAGTCCCCGGGACCGGAGAGAAACCGGATATTACCCCTTCTCCACTTGGAGAAGTTGACAGATTTGCCCCTGATTCTCCGCTAATGACCTCTGTCACAGGTGGGTATTCAGTGAAGTCCTGCCCAATCAGTTCAGGCCTGCTGTGGAAGATGGAGTATCCCCCTCCATCGACAACATACGTGAGACTTCCTGTGTCTGAAGAAAGGGGAAGCGAGTCAGAAAGAATGGACTTCATAAGTGGACCGTCGAGAGCTGCTGTACCGGAGACAACTCCAATAAACTCGTCATCGGCGTCTAGTACTGGGACCGAAAACCTCACAGATGTAAGGTCCGTCACGCCCCCACTGAACACATCAGAGTAGACAGGCATTGTCGATTTTCGAACGGAATCGATCTCTGGAAATAGTTGAAGCTCGGATGGATTGGGGCTCAGAGTCGACCAGGTGGCACGTCCGCTCTGGTCATAGAGAGTCACCCCTCCGTCGAATTGGCGAAGTTGACCTCGCGCCGTAGCGATCGAAAGGCGGGTTGCTACCGAGTCCAGAACCGGTGAGTCACCTTCATTTGCAACAGTTTCAAGAATTCTAGTGTGGCGGACCAATCCGTCACTCAACTGGTTCGCCGAGAGCATTGCCAGTTTTGAGTCTCGTTCTTCGACAATCGTCAGCACCGTCGCCCCGTACTGGAATAGCGCGATAACAGCCACAATTATCAGGATTATGGAGCCGGGAATTATTGCGGCTAGAAGGACCTTCGCCTGAAGACTTCTCAGAAAAGACATTGCCCGGCACCTCCAAGTTAACTGAGTCAGGCACGTATATTAATGGTACTATGCCCCGTTCCCTCGTCAACCTGAATTAAGGTAAGTCCCTTCAACGAGAAGAGGCCCCGCGAGTCCGCGGGGCCTGCATGAGCTCTCTTCGATTGTGGTTGGTAATCTCGTGGCTGACCTGGGAGGTTGTATGATCCTGCACGAGATTCCTACTCCGTGTCAGCTTCTGTTGTCAAACCGGTCCCGAATTTCCTCGAAAACCCTGTCGAGAAATTGGCTACGGTCGGAGAAGTCATGGCGCCCCGGCCACCTACCACCGTCCTGCAGGCCAGACCTCTTGCCCCTACGTGAGAAATGGCTCCGCGTGTCGGACCCGTCTCCCTGTATCACCACTTCGACTTCTCCATCGACATCAACAACGAGCGTTTCATCCTCGGAGTTCAGCTGGCCCAGATCACCGTTCCTCTTCATGATGACGTTCGTGTCATCGCTGATGGTGTAGTCGATAGAATCGGAACCACCCTTTGGCGAAAGCGTGAAGGTGCCGGCAGAAGCGTCAACACTTGAGACTGTACCGACCACCGTACGGCGGGTAGTGAAGCTGCCATCCTCATTCTCGACTACAATTTCGGAGTTCACTGCATCTCCACTAGTCGATTTATGGGGACCCCACTTACCTCTTCCGGCCCGGGAGAATCCGAACTTTGGAAATGCATGGAATCTGCTCGTACGGAGTGTTCCCAGGGACGCCTTTGACGTTTCCCGGTCTCCCACCGTGACGTTTACGGTAATGCTTGAACCGCCTCGCGTTACGGTCAGTGTAATCTCAGTATCGGTACCCGCTTCGGCGATGGCATCGACGAGATCGCTCGCACCCGCGATAGTCGTGCCATCGACTGCCGTGATGATGTCGTTTTGTATCAATATGCCGTCTGAAGGACCGCCTGCCACCACCCGCAAGACCTTGACTGACCCGTCATCTAACTCTGTTATTTGGACTCCAATGTACGGGTCCGATTCGTCGGACTCTTCCTCAGTCCCCTGCAGCATGTCGAACTGCTGCGGCTGTGTTATCTCCGAAGCTGGCTCGACTGTTGTGCTCAGTGGAGTCGTAGGCTGCTGTATCGTGGCTGGTTCGTGCGTGGCTGCCTGAGATGTGAATGGGTTGGACGCAATAACTGCAATCAGCGCAAGCGCCGACAGGGCCATAAACCCTGCTAAACCCAGAGATTTAGGGTTCATCTCATATCTCTCCTGTGGATGGATTAGTGGTATGGTCGGTATTGAGCCTGCTTGGATACTACAACGCAGGTGAGTGCTCGCGGTTAGGGGGCCCTTGACGAGCAGTTCAGTTGACAGGAGATGCCCTTGCTGAGAACCTTCTGCATACCGCGAAGTGACCGCATTCTGAGAAATTGCCCACAATAGGAGCAGGCGCGTGACCACCATCACTCTCGACATAGAAGACCCCAAAGTACTCGCTCAACTTGGAACGGAATGGCGGTTCGGTTTCGGCTGGAATCCGGGCCATGCCAATGAGGGGCTTGTTTCGCAGGCACCGGACAGCCCTGCGCGCCTGGCGGACTATGATGACTCGTCATGGGAAATCTTGGACGACGTCGAAGCTGGAGGAAAGAACAAGCCGTCTGGTAGGGAGGAGCACCCTGGCATCAGAAAGAAGCAGTCTGAAGGGCTCACTTTTGGCTGGTACAGGATTGCTGTCACTTTGCCGGAAACGATTGGCAGCTTCGACGTGGAAGGGTCAACAATCTGGTTTGAGACCAGCATCGACGATTACGGAGAGATCTGGGTTGACGGGGAGTGGGATCGTGACTACGGCGCGGTCAACGGGTTCAACGTCACCAACCGAGTTAAGGTGGCGGACGATGCCAAACCGGGGAATACCCATGTGATTGCCTGCCTATGCGTCAACGGCCCATTGGCGCGTCCAGGCGGCGGCATATTCATGAGATACGCCCACCTGGACTTTGAGAAGTAGTTCAAAGTGAGTGATCCAACAACCGCTGGTAAGTGTCGACGGCTAGTTGCCGCCACAGCAGCCTGACGGTACACTCTCGCTTACGGATACCCTATGACAACTTCCCGGCGCAGGCTGCCACTCTTTCCACTAAACACCGTGTTGTTCCCGAACGCGTCACTACCCCTCCAGATCTTTGAGGAGCGGTACAAGCTGATGCTGAGGGAATGTATGGAATCTGACAACAGGTTCGGCGTGGCCCTGATACGTGAAGGGCCCGAGGTTGGTGGACCCGCGGTCCCCCACGACATCGGGACTATCGCCCACATTACTCAGGTCAACCGGATTGAAGGTGACCGGTTCTTCGTCTCTGCCGTGGGCGTCCAACGTTTCAGAGTTCTTGACATAACGCAGAGAGATCCCTTCGTTGCTGCCGATGTAGAACTGCTTGAAGATGCCAGCCCCGACCTGACGTCAGCCGACGAACTGGTCCGCGAGGCCACGAATGCATTTTCGGACTATGCCCAGGCCTCAGTAGGTGTTGCGGGCGGCTGGGTGAGCCGGACTCGCGTACCCTCAGATCCGGAATCGCTTTCGTACCACATCGCCAACACCGTTCAGATGGACATTGGAGAAAAGCAGCGGCTCCTGGAGCATGAAAGCTCGGCAAGTAGACTCACCGCGGAGGTGGAGGTGCTGAAGCAGGGCTATCAAGACCTCAGAAGACAGATGTCATGGGAGATGATGACCCGGTTCAGTCGTCAGTAGCTGGCCAAGAGACTCGAACCTGCAATCGTTAGACAGGCATTTCCCGACACTTACAGTTTCTGACAATACTCCTGTGGTGGCTGGTCTTGGAACAGGTCAGGATGAACTAGTCGCGCCATCACCTCAAGGCCGTCGACCAACCTGGGGCCACTCCGGCTAAAGAGCGCACCAGAGTCAACTACGTAGGCATTTTCTGACTTGAACGCTCGGAGGTTCTCCCAGCGGCTGCTGTCTGGCAAAGCGTTAAACTCTGCGGTAGCCTGTTCAACATTCATGCCGCACGGCATCAGGATGACAACGTCGGGGTCAGCAGCTTCTACGCGCTCGAACTCGAGCCGAGGCGACGGCGCCCCGGGTTTTCCCAGGACATCCATGCCACCTGCGGCCTCCACCATCTCGGGCACCCAGTGTCCGGCAGCGATCACTGGATTCATCCACTCGATGCATGCGACGGTCGGCCTGTCGCTTACGCCAGCGACAGTACGCCGTACTACGTCCATCCTTGCCCTGAGGTTGAAGACGGCGGCATGTGCGACTGACTCTCTGTTCGTATGCCTGCCGAGAAGCTTAATGTCATCCAGGACATCTTCCAGCCCGTGCGGGTCGAGCGATAACACGGTAGGGGAGACATCCAGTCGGCTTACAGCCTCTTCGACATCCTCGAAGGAGACTGCGCAAACCTCGCACAGTCGCTGGGTCACGACTAAGTCCGGATTGGTGGCTTGCAATACGTCCTCGGCAACAGCGTAGATACTCTCGCCGCGCATCATCATGTCCGTGACGGCCGCGTCTATCTCGTGACTGCTGAGGGAGCTAGAGTCTATGCGACTCCTAACAACCTTGGGCTTGTCTGACGCGCCGCTTGGAAAGTCACACTCGTGGCTCACTCCGAAGAGTGAGTCTCCGAGGCCCAGAAGATAGACGATCTCCGTCGCGCTTGGGAGAAACGAACAGATCCGCATGGTCCTACCTCACTCCATCCGTCTCATGCCAGGAGAAGAAAGCCGAACTGATACGCCCTAGAACGCACCTTCCTTCTCGAACGCCTCTGCCAGCCTGGCGATGCCTTCATAAATCTCGTCCGGCTCATTGAACCCGAAGCACAGCCTTGCGTAGTTCTGGCCGGTGTCGCCTTCTGGCGAGAAGTTGACGCCAGGCAGGTAGCCGACGTCATAGTCGTTCAGAACATTGTCCCGGATTGACGTGATGTCACTCTCGTCAGGCATCTTCAGCCATACGAACAGTCCCCCGTGAGGGTTGCTCCACTCGGCACGATTGCCGAAGTTCTCTCCGAGTGATGCCAGCATCGCATCGCGCTTTGCCCTCTGGATGTCATTTATCTCTTCGATATGAGAGTCAAGATTCCCGGTCGAGTATCTGTGTACCGCAAATGAAGCAAACGAGTTAACAGAGCCACCGCCCTTGGCGACCAATGCCCTGTCCAGGACCTCGGAAGGGCCTGTACCGTATCCAATCCGCATACCAGGGGCAATGATCTTCGAGAAAGAGGCGACGTACATCACGCTGCCGGTCCCATCAAGTGAATGGATCGAAGTCGGCGACTCCGGGCCGTCCAAGCGAAGATCCACGTAGCAGTCGTCCTCCAGGATCGGAATTCCGTGTCGGTTTGCAATCTCCACCATGGCCTGACGCCGTTCGAGGGACATCGTCCAACCCTGGGGGTTTTGATACGTGGGAATCGTGTAGATCAGCTTTGGCTTGCGCCCTTGCCCTGTCGCGCGAACTATGACGGACTCGAGCGCGTCGGGAAGCATACCTTCCTCGTCAGTCTCAACACCGCGAACGTCCGCCCCGAAACGGCGAAGCTGCCCGAGAGTACCCGCATAGACGTAGTCCTCAGTGAGCGCGACGTCTCCGGGGTCAATCAAGACTTCCAGGAACATGTGAATCGGCTGGCCCGACCCGTCGCCCAGGATGATCTCGTCCGCCGACACATGGATGTCGCGTTCCCTCGACAGCTTATCCGCAACGAACTCTCTCAAGGGCCGGTAGCCCTGCGGGTGCGCGTATATGGCGAGGTCTTCTCCTTCCTCTGCCAGGGCCTGTTGGAGCCCGTTGACCAGCCCGTCGAATGGGATCGACTTTGGGTCAGGGTATGCGACTGCGAAGTCGTACTTGCCACGCTTTACTGCACCAGCTCGAGGTCGTCCCTCCGGGGCATGCTTGGAGTACAGGCCTTCGAAGCTGAATTTACTCTGTTCAGGCATTGGATTTTCTCCTCACGGGTATCAGGTGACAGAAGGGTGGGGCATCTGAGCCCGCGTAATTCTACACTCTGCCGATTCGGGTGTCATTCTGGCTTGCAATCTCCGTTTGCCACCTAAGCGTTGTCGAAAACGCCCTCTCGCTCGAACACGCCAGCCAGAATCTCGATTCCCTCTGCTATCTCTTCCGTGCTGTGATAACTGTATGTGAGCCGCATGTAGTTGTTAGGGGAACGATCTGCCCTGTATACGGCTCCTGGGTTGTACTTGACTCCTGCCTCAACGGCCTTTTCGAGGGTGTTCCATGTATCGGCACCCTCAGGAAGGCGGCCCCACAGCATCATTCCGCCGTGAGGGACACTCCACTCGCAGCTGGGCGGGAAGTGCTCTCCAAGGGCGGCGAGCATAGCGTCACGCTTCGTCCCAAGTGATCGTGCGACAGCCTCAATGTACTCGTCCCCGTTTTGACTCAGGTATTCGTAAACTGCCATTGACGTGAGGTGACTGGGTGACGACCCGAAACGGAGTTTTCCAACCACTTCCTTGACCTCGTCAGGAACGACGCCGAACCCAAGCCTAAGCCCACAGCCAAGCAGTTTTGTATACGCTGATACGTGGGAGACTCCACCCTGGTCATCCATTCCGTACATTGCCTGTGGCAGAGGGTCACCGTCTATGCGGAAGTCTGCGTAGGACTCGTTTTCCAGAATTGGTATGCCGTAGGTCTGCGATATCTCCACCATGTGCTTCCGGCGCTCAGCGCTGAGGGTCATCCCCATGGGATTCTGGTACACGCCGATGGTGTAGATGAGCTTGGGATGCGTACCCTTACTCACCAGGTCCTTTATGGTCTCTTCAAGCGCGTCGGTATCCATGCCGTTGGAGTCGGTCGGAACGTGGATCACGTTTGCGCGCTTACCCAGCAACATTCCGAGAGTGCCTGAGTAGCAGAACTCCTCCACAAAGACCGTATCACCAGCGTCGATGAACGCGTCCAGGATTGTTCCAACTGCTCCGCCCGCTCCTGCGCTCAGGAAGATGTTGTCGACAGGGACATCCATGCCGCGATTGTTGTGAAGGGCTTCTGCGATGTATTCCCGGAGACCGACGTGACCCTGCGGTGGAGGGTACTTCGCGAGCTCAACCCCCTCCCGGGGCATTATGTCCGACAGCGCATTGACAAACCCGTCGACCGGCATCGTATCGCGGTCGGTATAGGTCACGGAGAAAGTGAACTTTGTGTCCTCCGCCTGTCCAGGCGGCCCTTCGACCTCGGCGGGCATATTCTTAGTGAAAAGGTTTGAGTAATCCAAGTGTTCTCCTCGCGTCCCCTGAATCGAAATCTGACTCTATGCCAGTGGGAGCGTGACTCGCTCGCCTGTCTGCATGCTGATCGTAACTGCGTCGGTGAACTCCATGTACCGGACGCCATCGAAGAAGTTGGTGTGAGTAACGGGTTCAATCCCCCGAATGGCGTTTATGAACTCTTCCTCCACCCGCCAATCGCCCTGCTTCTCCGCAGGAATATCGATTTCGGATAACCCACCGTCTCCTCGTTGTCCACCACGGACTGTCATGGATGCAGAGTCCACATGGACGGTGCCTTCAGAGCCGAAGATCCAAACGCCGTCAGCGGGCGCCAATCCAGTTACAGTGCTGACCCGCATCCTCGCAACCGGGCCGGAGGCGAACTCAATTAGAGTCTCAACGTGGTCCGGAATTGTGATGTACGCCAATCCTCCGTCCCAACCCTTCCGATTCTTGACGGTGACTCTACCAACTGCCGTTACGGCCGCAGCAGGGCCGAACCAGCGC
Source organism: Dehalococcoidia bacterium (assembly GCA_021295915.1). NCBI lineage: Bacteria > Bacillati > Chloroflexota > Dehalococcoidia > Dehalococcoidia bacterium. The sequence continues at coordinate 881 of JAGWBK010000045.1, read as the reverse complement.
ATAATGGCCTCGTACCAGATACCCATCTGCATGATGTTGTTGCCGGAGAGGTCGCGGTTGTGTCTCCAGTGGAGCTCCGAGTCGTAGTCGACAAAGTCCCCTTGGTGAACTGTGATGTCGGCGGATAGCACATCACCAAAGTACCCGCCTGAGATCATGTCCCTGATCGTGTTGTCGATCTTCAGAGTGTGTGGCGCGGGCACGATCTGTGCAACAAGATCGGGATAGGCCAGAGATGCCTCCAGCATTTCCCGCGCATCGGCAGAGTTCATGGTCATACGTGCCTCTGTGAGCACGTGCTTCCCTGCGGCCAGGGACGCCAGCACCAGCGTCTTGTGCATGTATGGCCAGGTGCCGATGCAGATGGCGTTGGTGTCGTCCGCATCGATTAGGTCTTCCCATGAGTCGTACACGGTACTCAGACCGAATGCGTCTGCCACGCGCTGGCCCGATTCGCGACTCCTGTTGGCTACGCTGACGCTCTCAACCCCGTCGATCGCTGCGAATCCCGGAAGATGCCGGAGCCGCGTGTTACCGCCCGCTCCAACGTAGCCGATGCGAATTGTCTCGTCTGCCATATTGTCCGCTCCTGTTTTTGCTGGCTAGGAATAGTCGAACGGATTATAAAGCGTAGCTTCCCTTAAGGCTATTCGACCCCTGAGACAGACTTCGGCTCCCAGCCCTAGTCTCGAACTCTGGCGATAGCTGGCTGCTACCAAGAACCCCGAGTTCAATGGCAAGACCAGATGAAATGCAGGAGGGGCATCATGCCGTCTGTTCCCAGTCCCTCGGACCGTCGGAGAGGTAACCGTCCCATAGGCGGTGGGTGTGAGTCTGAGGGGTAGTTCACAATACTCAATGTCCCCATGCCAATAGGCGGA